>JBBKVJ010000232.1:0-3665 GCA_037968375.1 Paracoccaceae bacterium
GCGCGGCGCCGAGCCTATCGCCTGGCGGATCGTCAGCCGCTCGGCGCCGCGCGGTTCGCGCACCCAGAGGAAGAACGGCACCATGAACACCGCGAACCAAATCGCGGTGAACGGCCCGACGGCGCGGGTGCCCTCGCGCGCGGCAGTGTCGAGGCCCAGCACCGGTTCGATCCCGATCAGCGTGCGCCCGGTGTCGGCGCCCTCGGCAAAGAGGACCAGCATCGCGATCAGCGCGAACAGGCCGCCGACATAGCCAAACGCCCAGCCGGTGCCGGAAATCCGCCCGATCTCCTCGCGCGCGCCCAGGCCGGGCAGCATCGCATTGGTAAAGATCGTCGCGAATTCCATCCCGATCAGGCCGATGGCGAACGAGATCAGCACCAGGGTAAGGTTGAAATTGGCGGGTGCTGCGAACCACAGGCCCGAGGCGCCAAGGACATACAACGCCGAGAACAGCCAGATGAACCGCATCCGCCCACCGGCCCGATCAGCGATGGCACCCAGAATCGGCGCCGAAACCGCGATCAGCAGCCCCGCCCCGCCGACGCCGTAACCCCAGGCCGCCTGCGCGGCAGTGCCGTCGCCCAGAAGCTCTTTGATATAAGGCCCGAAGATGAAGGTGAGGAGCAGCGTGTTGTAGGGCTGGCTGGCGAAATCGAAGAAATACCAGCCCCAGATGCGCTTTTTCGCGGATGTCATGACGGGCCCCTCGATTGGGTGGCGATCAAAGCGCCAAAGGCCGGGTGCTGCAAGCGGTGTCTGAGGGTTGCGAACGAAGCACCCAGCCCGGAATCAAGGGCGAAGCCCGCCGGGCAGCGGATGACCGCCCCGGTGGGCAACCGCTATGGTGCCGTCGGTGCGACGAATGAAGGAGGGAGATGCGTTGCCATAAAGCGGCGACCATAATCGTCGCTGCGGCAGCCCGCGGTCAGCCGCTACCCTCTGTTGTGCCCGGTTCGCGGCCGCATCCGCGCTCACCCAGCCATCGGCGGCCAGGGCCGCTGACCCTCGGCCGCACTCCAGGCCTCGACCCACCCCGTCAGAGCCGGGCTGACCGCGCCCAGCCCCAGTTCGCGCGCCAACTCCTCGGACGGCACGATCCCCTGGCCCCCGGTAATCGCCATCCGCAACAGCGCGTGCGAACAGCACTCGGCCCCGCGCCACAGCGATTGCTCGGCATAGGTGAACCGTTCGTCCCAGCCGATGATCCGGCTCTGCATCTCGATCCGGTCGAACACCCGCACCCGCCGCCGATACCGCACCGACGCACCCGCAATCGTCCCCGCCCAGCGCTTGCGCCGCATCACAGCGATCACACCCAACCGCCGGAACAGCACCACCCGGCCAAGGTCCATCATCGTCAGCGTCCGGCCGTTGTTCAGCTCCAGCCACAGGTCGATGTCCCAGGGCCAGCAGATCAGATGCGTGACATGGGTCTCGCCGACGCCAAGCGGCGACGCGTTGCGGTGGACGATCAATTCCTTGATCAGGCGGGCAAAGGGATACATCGGCCTGGCTCCTTTCCGACGTAACTGCGCCCGGCGCGGCGCGTGTGAAAGTCTGACGTGACGTTACAAGGTTGCGTTAAGACGCGGCGGACTATACCTGTCTCGGCGCCGTAAAGGGGACCGTCCGACCATGCTATCGCTTCTGCAAATCCTGCTTCTCATCCTTGATATCGCCTGGTTCATCGTGATCGCGCATATCATTCTCAGCTGGCTGATCAACTTTCAGGTGCTGAACACCCGGCAACCGCTGGTCGGGCAGATCTGGGACGGTCTGAACCGCCTGCTCGAGCCGGTTTATTCCCTGGTCCGCAGCATCCTGCCCGCGACCGGCGGCCTCGACCTCGCACCGCTGGTGGTTCTGGTCGGGCTTTACATTCTGCGCATCCTTTTGATGAACAACCTGCCCGCAGCCGCCTGACCAAAGGCGTCTTCGGGTCTGTTCACGCCGCCGTCGCCCGGTTAGGGTTCCGGCAAAACGAGCAGCACAGCCAAACCCCGCAGGTCCATGCCCGACACCCTCGCCGAGGCGCCCCAACTTCTGTCGTCCGTCTTCGGCTTCTCCTCGTTCCGGCCGGGGCAGGAAGAGATCGTCGATGCCGTCGTGGCAGGCCGCAATGTCCTTGCGATCATGCCGACGGGTGGCGGCAAGTCGCTGTGCTTTCAACTGCCCGCGCTGATGCGCGACGGCGTGACGGTGGTGATCTCGCCGCTGATCGCCCTGATGCGCGATCAGGTCCGCGCCCTCAAGGCCGCAGGCGTCGAGGCGGGCGCGCTGACCTCGGGCAATACCGAGGACGAGACCGAAGAGGTCTTCGCCAAGCTCGACACCGGCGCACTGAAGCTCCTCTACATGGCGCCCGAACGCCTCGCCTCGGGCGGCACCCTCACCTTGCTGCGCCGGATCAACACCAGCCTGATCGCGGTCGACGAGGCGCATTGCGTCAGCCAGTGGGGCCACGATTTCCGCCCCGATTACCTGCGCATCGGCGATCTGCGCCGCGCCCTCGGCGTCCCCCTGGCCGCCTTCACCGCGACGGCGGACGCCGAAACCCGCGACGAGATCACCGCGCGCCTGTTCGATGGCAAGCCGCCCGAAACTTTCCTGCGCGGTTTCGATCGCCCAAACATCCACCTGGCCTTCGCCGCCAAGGACAAGCCGCGCGACCAGATCCTGCGCTTTGCCGCCGCCCGCAAGGGCCAGTCCGGCATCGTCTACACCGCGACCCGCGCCAAGACCGAAACGCTGGCGAACGCCCTGCGCGCCGAGGGCCACACCGCCTGCCACTACCACGCCGGGATGGACGCCGAGGATCGCCGCGTCGTCGAGGCGCGGTTCCAGCGCGAGGACGGGTTGATCGTGGTCGCCACGGTGGCGTTCGGCATGGGCATCGACAAACCCGACATCCGTTGGGTCGCCCATGCCGACCTGCCGAAATCCATCGAGAGCTATTATCAGGAGATCGGTCGCGCCGGTCGCGACGGCGCCCCCGCCGAAACCCTGACGCTGTATGGTGCCGAGGATATCCGCCTGCGCCGCACCCAGATCGACGAAGGACTGGCCCCGGTGGAACGCAAGACAGCCGATCACCTGCGCCTGAACGCGCTTCTGGGTCTGGCCGAGGCCTTGTCCTGCCGCCGCCAGAAGCTCTTGGGATATTTTGGCGAGACCTCCCAGCCCTGCAGCACCTGCGATCTTTGCGACACCCCGCCCGAGATTTTCGACGCGACCGAGGCGGTGCGTATGGCGCTGTCGGCGATCCTGCGCACCGGCGAAAGCTTTGGCGCGGGCCATCTGACCGATATCCTGATCGGCAACCCGACCGACAAGGTCAAGGCCCGACGCCATGACACGCTGCCCACCTACGCCGTCGGCAAGCGCTATTCCCGCGCCGAATGGGCCGCCGTCTTTCGCCAGATGACGGCGCGCGACCTGATCCGCCCCGATGCCGAACGCCACGGCGCCTTCCGGATGACCGACGACGCCCGCCCGATCCTGCGCGGCGAGGCGACGATCGACCTGCGCCGGGATTCGATCCGCAACGCCGCCTCGGCGCCCGTCGCCCGGTCTCTGGTTGCCGAGGAAGACGCGCCGCTGCTGTCCGCGCTCAAGTCGAAACGCCGTGCACTGGCCGAGGCTCAGCGCGTCCCGGCCTACGT
>JBBKVJ010000233.1:0-5031 GCA_037968375.1 Paracoccaceae bacterium
CGCAGAGAGCCTGTCAATCAAATTGGCCTGCCCCCTGAAAAGTGGTCCTCCTTGAAGTAGGCTTTCCAGCCATATGGAGGACGAAGGAATGCCCCAGAAGATGCACAAGCCCGAAGAGAACCACGCGCGAGGCCGCCTATATCGAGGCGGTTAGCGCGTTTTATGAAGGCGAGGACAAGACATTTCGGCAGCGCCTTGCTGATTGGGCGGCTAAACAGCGGCAGATCGACGAGGCCTTTCCCGACGATCTCGATGCGGCTGCCTTCGATGCGCTGGCCCAGTTGACGATGGCCCCGCGCGGCCCCGATGCGGTCCCGGAATTGACCGATGCGGGCGCACGCATGGATGCGCTGCGGGACAACCCCGCGCAACCGACGAGTGTCCGCTTCGGAGAAGCTGCGCCGCAGCGACAAATATAGGGTACAAGGTCGGCTTTGGGCCGCGGATGCCGTAAACCTCTAGAGCCGACGCTCAGGTAAAGCGAACGGTTGCATTGGCGCAGTTTGAGTTAGGGTCAAAGTTAGGGTAAGAACGTCGGTGATTACTATTAAGATATAAAAACAATAAGATACAAAAGATCTTGGCGGAAGCGGTGGGATTCGAACCCACGATACGGTCTCCCGTATGCCAGTTTTCAAGACTGGAGCCTTCAACCACTCGGCCACACTTCCTTAACTTCTGCGGCACCGGCGCTAGTGATCGGCTGGTGAGAGTTTCCCAATCCAGAATGACCGTTTGCAAACCTGCCCGGAATCCCTTGTAACCACGCTCGTATTTCGCAGTCCAGTGCCACCGGGCAGGTCGTCACCGGATCGTTGTCAGAGCTGTCGTAATCAAGCACACTCTTACGCCCGCAACCCCGTGCCGCATTACCTTTGCCGCCGTGATTCTGAAAGGTCGGCCTTGATCAGAGCCAAATCTTGCCGAACCCGATAAGGTGACCTTCCCATGCCGTTCGACTAGGGATAGTATCTTGGCAGCGTGGTGCATTGTCCACGCAGTGAGGCAGAAACCGCCGAAATCGGCGCGGGGAGCGGTGCCGCACGGGATATTTGGGGGCAGAGCATGGCAAGAGTGAAATTTGGGCGTCTGCCCTTGCTGATTGGTGCGGCAGTCATTCTGGCCGCGTGTCAGGAAGGTGCGGGCCGGAATTCGAATATTACCAACGGCGCGCCGAACCTGGCGGCGAACAGCACGGCGCGGGGCGGCGATGTCGAGGCGCCCGAGATATTTCAGGTCAGCGATACCGGTCTTTGGGACGGGCGTCCGTCGCTGGGCGGCATCTGGGTGGCGCATCCTGATGTCGTCAATCCAGAACGCGCGATGATCCGCAATACGGCGACCGGCAAGTCGACTATCGGCGCGCTGTTCCGGCGCGAACGCGAGAATCCGGGTCCGCGAATCCAGGTTTCCTCGGATGCCGCCGCCGCGCTTGGACTTCTGGCCGGACAACCGATGGCGCTGAGTGTTGTCGCCCTGCGCCGCAACAAGCCCGAGCCAGCCGCTGATGTAGCCCCCGCCGTCGTGGCTGACAACGGCAGCGCCGATGCGACTGCGACGGCTGAGACAGCACCTGATGAGACTGCGGCGCCCGCAGCCATCGCTGCCGCGACAGCGGCGGCGATCGAGGGTACCACCGATGGCGCAGCGGCGGCCCCTGCCCCGGTTGCCGAAACCCGGTCACCCTCGTCCTTCGGGCGCGGTTCACCACCGGCGCCTGCCCCGGTGATCGTGGTCGACGGTTCGACCGAAATTGCCACCGAAGACGCGGTGACAGCCGGTCCGGCAGCGGCGGGCGCGGCCTTGGCCGAGCCTGTCGCTGTGCCCGAAGATGCGCCGCCAACCTCGTTCGGCAAGCGCCAGCGACGGACCCCGCCGGTTGTCGTTTCGACCGAAACGGAAGCGGCGGCGCAGGGCGTCACCACAGGCGATATCTCGGTCGCGCCGCTGGGTGGCGCCGCTGCGGGCGCTGCAACGGCATCCCAGCCGGGGCCGGATTCGATCAAGTTTCCGTTCATCCAGGCCGCAAGCTTCGGAACCGAGGCAAATGCCAAGGCCGCTGTCGACCGGCTGACCTCTGGCGGCGTTGCAGCGCTGGCCACCCGCACGCTTACCGGCAACAAGGCAGTGTGGCGGGTTCTTGCCGGTCCGGTCGGTTCTGCCGCCGAACAGGCCGCAGTGCTCGAAAAAGTGAAGCGTCTCGGCTTTCGTGATGCCTATGTTGTGCGCGGATAGGCGCGGCAGCGCGCCGCACTGAAAGGAGCCAGTGAAACCATGACTGCCCGTTTCCGCCAGACCATTCTGGCCGCCCTTGCCACGCTGGCGTTCAGCCTGTCGGCCCATGCCCAGGCCGCGTTCGATACCCGCGCCAGTGCCGCCTGGGTCTACGATCAGACCACCGGCACCGTGCTTCTGGCCAAGAACCCCGACGAGCCGCTGCCACCGGCGTCGATGTCGAAGATCATGACGTTGAACATGCTGTTCGAGGCGCTGCGCGATGGCCGGGTGTCGCTGGAAACCCCGTTCAACGTCTCGACCAAGGCCAAGGCGATGGGTGGCTCGACGATGTTTCTGGACACCACCGACCGACCCACGGTCGAGCAGTTGATCAAGGGCATCATCGTGCAGTCCGGCAATGACGCCTGTGTCGTCGTGGCCGAAAACCTTGCCGGCACCGAAGAGGCGTTTTCGCGGCTGATGACCGAACGCGGCCGCGATCTGGGGCTGACCGCCTCGACCTTCGCCAATTCCACCGGCTGGCCCGATCCGAACCACCGGATGAGCGTCCATGACCTGGGTCTGGTCGCGACGCGGCTGATCGAGGAGTTTCCCGAATATTACGGCTATTTCGGGATGGAAGAATTTGCCTATGACGGCCGCGCGCCGCAAAATCATCGCAACCGCAACCCGATCCTGGGCCGGATCGAGGGTGCAGACGGGTTGAAGACCGGCCATACCAGCGAAGCAGGCTATGGCCTTGTCGGATCGGCCCGTCAGGGCAACCGACGCATCGTCTTCGTCCTTTCCGGCATGACTTCCGAGGCCGAGCGCGCCGAAGAGGCCGACCGCATCGCCAACTGGGCGTTTCGGCAGTTCGTCGAGCGCACCGTGGCAACCGCCGGAAGCCGCGTCGCCAGCGCCGATGTCTGGATGGGCGCCGAGCGTCGCGTCGGTCTGGTGCCGGCCGAGGATATCCGGCTGCTGCTGCCCGCTGTCGTGCGCGGCGAAATGGGTGCCGAGGTGATCTATCAAGGACCGGTCAAAGCGCCGCTGGCGGCGGGCGATCCGATCGGCGAGCTGGTGATTTCGGTCGAGGGGATGGAGCCGCGCCGGGTGCCGCTGGTCGCCGAGACAGATGTTGCACAGGGCGGCTTTGCGACGCGGCTGCGCAGCGCAGCGGGCGCGCTTTTCGCCGAATTCGCCGGCGAGGCCGCGAGCCTTCGGTGATGGCGGGGCGCGGGCTGTTCCTGACATTCGAGGGGATCGACGGCTCGGGCAAATCCACCCAGGCAAGGCGGCTTGCGGAAGCGATGAAGGCAGATGGCCGTGATATAGTGCTGACCCGCGAACCCGGCGGCTCGCCCGGCGCGGAAGAGATCCGGCGGCTGCTGGTCGAGGGCGATCCGGGGCGCTGGTCGGGCGAGACCGAGATCCTGCTTTTCACCGCCGCGCGGCGCGATCATCTGGAAAAGACCATCCGCCCGGCGCTGGACGCAGGCCGGATCGTGATCTCGGACCGCTTTGCTGATTCCACCCGGGTCTATCAGGGCGCCGCCCGGGGGCCGCTCCGCGCCGTCGTTGACGCGCTGCATGAGAACGTCATCGGGATCGAGCCAGATCTGACGTTCGTGATCGACATGGACCCCGAAATAGCCCTGACGCGCGGGCTTGCGCGGCAGTCCGGCGAAGATCGGTTCGAAGATATGGGCAGCACCTTTCAGTCACGCCTGCGCGACGGGTTTCTGGCACTCGCCGCCGAGTTTCCCGAGCGCTGCATTCTGATCGACGGTAATCGCCCCGAAGCCGCCGTCGCCGCTGACATCCTGACCCACGCCCACGAACGCCTGTGACCGATCCTGTCGAACCCGACCGCGTCGAAGGCGCCCCGCATCCGCGCGAGACCGCACGCCTGATCGGTCAGGCAGCAGCCGAGGCGGCCTTCCTGCAAGCTGCCAGTTCGGGCCGTCTGCATCACGCCTGGCTGCTGACCGGTCCGCGCGGCGTCGGCAAGGCCACGCTGGCCTGGCGACTGGCGCGGTTTCTTCTGGCCGAGGCCCCAGCCGAGGCCGGGCTGTTCGGCGCGCCCGAGGCCCTTTCGACGCTGGATATCCCGCGCGACCACCCGGTCGCGCATCGCATCGCGGCGCTATCCGAGCCGCGGCTCAAGTTGATCCGCCGTGCCTGGGACGACAAGAAGGGCGTCCTCAAAACCCAGATCGGGGTCGAGGAATCGCGCGAATTGAAGGGATTTTTTCAAATGTCGGCCACCGATGGCGGGCGCCGCGTGGTGATCGTGGACAGCGCCGACGAGATGACGCCATCGGCCGCCAACGCGCTGTTGAAACTGCTTGAGGAACCGCCCGCCAACGCGACACTTTTCCTGATCAGCCACCAGCCCGCACGCCTTCTGCCGACGATCCGGTCGCGCTGCCGCGCGTTGCAGCTGACCTCGCTTGGAGCCGACGAGATGACCGATGCGCTGGCGCTGGCGGGAATTGAAACAGACCGCGCGGGCGCGATTGCGGAACTGTCTGGCGGCTCGGTCGGCGAGGCGATCCGGCTGACCAACCTCGACGGACTTGCGCTTTACGAAACGTTGACCCGGCTGTTCGCGCCGCGGCTGGATCGCCCTGCTGCGATCCGTCTGGCCGAAAGTGCCACGGGCCGGGCGAATGAGCCGAAGTTCGACCTGATCCTGCGGCTGATCGACCTGTTCCTGTCACGCACCGCGCTGACCGCCCTGAGCGGCGCGCCGCCCGAGGCCGCACCGGGCGAGGCCGCGCTTCTGACCCGGCTTGCTCCCGGGAGGGC
>JBBKVJ010000234.1:0-2834 GCA_037968375.1 Paracoccaceae bacterium
ATAATGCAGGAATTGGACAACTTTTGGGTTCTATAACAGAAACCACGGCAGAGGAATTCGACCGCGTAATGGCCGTCAATGCGCGCGGTGTTTTTCTGTGTATGAAGCATCAATTGCCCGGCATGATCGCGCAAAAGGATGGTGCTATCTTAAACATCTCGTCCGCTGCGGGGTTGGTTGGTGCTGGCCAGCTTGCGGCCTATGCGGCAAGTAAACATGCCGTGGTCGGCCTGACGCGTTCTGCGGCTGATGAGGTGGCGAAATATGGTATTCGAGTCAATGCTTTATGCCCTTCGTTTGCGCCGACTGCCCTGTTCGATGAGATGGCGGATGAGATCGGCGCGCGCCATGGGATCGCGCGCGAAACTGCCTATGCCCGTATCGCGTCGCGTATTCCGATGCGGCGATTGGCGCGGGTTGAAGAGGTTGTGCAGGCCATGCTTTGGGCTTGTGATCCGGCCAATACCTTCATGACCGGTCAAGCCATCGCCATTGATGGCGGTTTGACGGCGGTATAGATATCAATCACTTAACAGCAGATCGGCAAGGCTTGTCATGCTGTCTGTGGCAAAGTCCCAGTCGGACGTTGGCGTCAGATCAATGGTCTGATCGGGTCCGTATTCTGTCGGTCGCGCTATGAAAGCGGTGGCAAAGCCCAAGTCACGTGCAGCTTGCAAATCCTCATTATGCGCGGCCACCATCATGCATTCGCAAGGCGTTAGCCCCAAGGCAGCAGCCGTGCCAAGGTAGGTGTGCGGATCGGGTTTGTAGGATCGCGTCACCTCGGCCCCAAGGATCGCATTCCACGGCAAGCCGCCAAATCGGGCCAGATTGACCATTAGCGCAATGTTGCCGTTCGAAAGGGTGGCAAGAATATATTGCGGCTTCAATCGGGTCAGCCCCGGCACGCAATCGGGCCAGGGGGTCAGGCGGTGCCAGACGTGGGTCAGATGGGTAAATACAGCGTATGAGAGATCAGAAAAATTATAGCTATCAATAATCTGCATCAGGTTTTCGCGATGCAGAACATCCAAAATGACGAAGTCGCGGGTGCCGCTGCGCACGGCCTGCATCGCGGGTTGGTACAGCGCGCGCCAATCCAGAATGAACTGCATCCAATCGCGAGTGATCCCGCGCGGCGCGAAGAAATCCTGCAACTGCAAGGCGACCGAACTGCGCCAGTCCACGACCGTGCCGAAGACATCGAACAACAACGCCTTTACCGGTTTGTTTTGGTCATTTGGCATGGGTGACAGACTGCGATCATTAGGCCGAAGGCTCAACCCCGGAAACCTTCGATTTGTCGTAGCGTCAGATGTTACCAATCTGACGACTGAGTGCTAGGTCCCATTCAAACACATGCAAGGACGTAAGATGCAACTGACTGTCGATGGCACCCTGCACGAGATTGATGTCGAGCCAGATATGCCCCTGCTGTGGGTTCTGCGCGATGAATTGGGCCTGACCGGGCCAAAATATGGCTGTGGTATCGCGCAATGTGGGGCCTGCACGGTGCATCTTGACGGACAGGCGGTGCGGTCTTGCCAGATCGCCGCAGAGGACGTCGGCGCGGCGAAAATAACCACGATTCAAGGCCTTGGCACACCGCAGGCCATGCATGCGGTTCAGGCCGCCTGGGTTCAGCATCAGGTTGCGCAATGTGGTTACTGCCAGTCGGGTCAGATCATGGCCGCCGCGTCGTTTCTGGAAACCACCCCTGATCCAAGCGACGAGGATATCGACCTGGCGATGTCGGCCAACCTTTGCCGTTGCGGGACATATTCGCGCATTCGGGCGGCGATCAAGACGGCCGCGTCGCAGTTGAGGAACGCATGATGGGACGTGTTGGAACGATTGCGCGCCGCACATTTCTTGTCGGCTCTGCTGCGGTGCTTGGCGGTGTTGCCTTTGGTGTCTATAAGTACCTGACGCCGCACGATAATCCTTTGCTGGATGATCTGCCTGACGGCAGCGCGGCACTGACCCCATACGTGTTGATTGACGCCGATGGCATCACCTTGATCACGCCGCGCGCTGACCTTGGACAGGGGGCCTATTCCGTACAGGCAGCGCTGATTGCTGAGGAGTTGGACGTTGACCTTGACCAGGTCCGCGTTGATCCGGGCAAGCCCAGCCCAGCCTATTACAACGGGGCTGTGGCCGCCGAGGGATTTCCTTTTGCGGCGACCAGTGACGGCGTTCTGGCGCGCGGTGCGCGTGGTTTTGGCGACGTGGCGGCGAAATTGATGGGGCTGCAGATCACCGGCGGGTCCTCGACCGTGCCCGATGCCTATGAAAAACTGCGGATGGCCGGTGCCGTTGCGCGCGAGACGCTGAAGGCTGCGGCGGCGCTTGAGGCCGGGCTTGATGCTGCGGATCTTAAGACGGCGCATGGTGCGGTGATCTTGCCGGATGGCACGCAGCGGCCCTACACCGAACTGGCCGCTGCAGCGGCGCAACTGGACCCTGTGCGCGACGTTATTTTGCGTGATCCGTCAACATGGCGTTATCTGGGCCAAGAGATGCAGCGCATTGATATGGTTGCGAAATGCACCGGCACGCAGGTTTATGGTATTGATCTGTCGATGCCGGGGATGCTGCATGGGACTGTTCGTACCAATCCCCGTATCGGCGGGTCGATGCTGTCCTATGACGCGAAAGTGGCCGAGGGGATGCGCGGTGTTCAGCAGATCGTTGCGCTGGACAACGGCGTTGGCGTGATTGCGGACAACACTTGGCGCGCTTTTCAGGCGGTGGATGCGATCAATATCGATTGGGGCCCCGCGCCCTATCCCGACACCAGCGCACAGATGTGGGACCGGTTGGGCGACGCC
>JBBKVJ010000235.1:0-3902 GCA_037968375.1 Paracoccaceae bacterium
ACGGTATCCGCTGGTGGAACCGACCACGCCGTCGGGCGCGGCGACATGCTGTATCTTTCGATGGGATCGGGGCCGGTGACGTTTTCAGGCCCGGGCCGGTTCTACATCGTCTCGGCCCCCGCGCATGCGAAACACCCGACGCGGCTGGTGACGCTGAACGACGCCGCCCGCGTCAAGATGGGCGCCCCCGAGACCGCCAACGACCGCACCATCTATCAGTTCATCCACCCCGATGTGATGCCGACCTGTCAGTTGGTCATGGGCTATACGATGTTCCACGGCGGCTCGGTCTGGAACACCATGCCCGCGCATCTGCACGACCGCCGGATGGAGGCGTATCTCTACTTCGACCTCGACGCGGCGCACCGGGTCTTTCACATCATGGGCCGCCCCGATGAGACCCGGCATCTGGTGATCCGGAACGAAGAGGGTGTGCTGTCGCCGCCCTGGTCGATCCATTGCGGGGCCGGCACCGGCAGCTACACGTTTTGCTGGGCGATGGCGGGCGACAACGTCGATTACCGCGATGTCGAGATGGTGGGGATGGAGGAGCTGCGGTGACCGCGTTTTCGCTGGAGGGGCAGACGGCGCTGGTGACCGGCGCCAATACCGGCATCGGCCAGGCCATCGCGGTGGCCCTGGGCCGCGCCGGGGCGCATGTCATTGCGGCGGGTCGGTCGTCCTGCGCCGAGACCGTCGAGATGATCGACAGCGCCGAAGAGATGCGCCTCGATTTCGCCGATCCGATGGCGGCGCGGGATATCTTTGCGGACCGCGCCGTCGACATTTTGGTCAACAATGCCGGCATCATCCGGCGTGCCGACAGCGTGGATTTCTCCGAGGCCGACTGGGATGCGGTGATCGACGTCAACCTCAAGGCGGTGTTCTTCACCTGTCAGGCCTTCGCCAAGGCCGCCTTCGCGCGCAAGGCCGCGGGCCGGATCGTCAACATCGCCTCGCTTTTGTCGTTTCAGGGCGGCATCAGGGTGCCGTCCTATACCGCGTCAAAGCACGGCGTGGCGGGGCTGACGAAACTGCTGGCGAACGAGTGGGCGGCGAAGGGCATCAATGTCAATGCCATCGCGCCGGGCTATATCGAGACCAGCAACACCGAGGCCTTGCGCGCTGACGCCGCCCGCAATCAGGCGATCCTCGACCGTATCCCCACAGGCCGCTGGGGCCAGCCCGAGGATATCGCCGAGACGGCAGTGTTTCTGGCGGCACCGGCGTCGAAATACATCCATGGGGCCGTGCTGAATGTCGATGGCGGCTGGCTGGCGCGCTAGGCGATGACCGGGATTGCGATCCGACAGGCGACAGCCTCTGACGCGGCAGAGATCGCAACGATTTCCCGTCTGGCGCGGGCCGCTGCGATGCCTTGGCTGCCGGTTCTGCACACGCCCGAGGGGGACGTCAGTTTTTTCAGCAGACGGGTTCTGCCCGCGCAAGCCGTGGATCTGGCCGTGCAGGGCGGGCTGATCCGGGGATTTATTGCGGTCAAAGGCGATTGGCTGAACCATCTTTATATCCACCCCGGCCACTGGCGCGCGGGACTGGGCTCGGCCCTGCTGAAACGTGCCATGAGTGCCGCCCCTGCCCTGCAATTGTGGGTGTTTCAGCAAAACACGGCAGCGCGCGCGTTTTACATCCGCCACGGTTTTGCCGAGGCCGAGTTCACCGACGGCGCGGGTAACGAAGAACGCCGCCCCGACCTGCGCATGGTCTGGACGGCACCCTAGGCCGTGCCGCGCGCCGGGCGGTTGTTGGCAATGTTGAACTTCATGCCGTCCAGAAGCTCCGCAAGATCGGGCCGGGCGGCGGGACCGTTCGACAGGCACACCACCTGAATGATGCCGTCGGGGCGCACGCAGAACACCGCAGGCTCGGCAAAGCGCCGGTCGGTTTCCTGCGGCGACAGCGGGTCGGAGACATAAAGCCCAAGCGCGCGCATCTGCGCCTCGCCAAGGTCATACCCGATGGCAAAGCCCCAGCCGAATTCCGCCAGATCGGCCTTGGCCTTGCCCTGCGGATCGGCAGACACAGCGACGATATCGAACCCCGCCGCCTGCCAGTCGCCCGCCATTGCATCCAGCGCGTTCAGATATTTCTTGCAGCGCGGGCAATGCTTGCCGCGATAGATCACCAAAAGGAGGTGCCGGTCGCGGCTGCCGCCGACCTCGATCGTGCCGCCGCCGAGTTTCGGGAAGGAAAGTTGCGGCAGCGGGCCGCCCGCATCGGGCCTCAGTTGGGTCATGTCCCTGTCCTTTCGGCATGTCGGTGGACGCTTGCCAGCGTTGATAGCGACATTTCCGCGCGCAGTGAAGGCGGCGCGACCCGGTGGCACCTGATTATCCCGCGCTGGGACTGACGACCGGCGCGCGCAATGCCGGCCAGGGGTCAGGCCGCCGTCCCGCCGATCTTGGCCTGATCGCGACCCTCTGCGGCCGCGTGCACGGTTGCCCGGGCGCGACCCGCGCGTTTCGACGCATAAAGTGCCTGATCGGCATCGTGCAGCATCACCTCGGGATCGGGCCGGGCATAGGCGGTCGAGACGGTGATCCCGACCGATGCGGAAATCCGGCAGATATCGGCGCGGAACATCACCGGTTCTTCGATCCGCGCAATGATCCGCTGCGCCACACCGATCAGCCGCGCGATATCAGTCATCCCCGGAAAGATCAGCACGAATTCATCGCCGCCAACCCGCGCGGCGAGGTCATGCGCGCGCACCTCGGCTTGCAGCGCGGCCGCGACCGCGCCCAGAACCACATCGCCCGCCGCATGGCCAAGCGTATCGTTCACCGCCTTGAAGTGATCGAGATCGAGATGCAGAAGCCCGAACCGCGACGGCCCCACCGTCAGCCGCGTCAGAGCCTCTTCCATCGCGCGACGATTCCCAAGGCCGGTCAGCGCGTCGGTCAGCGCCTGTTCCTCGGCCGCCGAGCGCGCCCCTTCCAGCCGCGCATTCAGGCGTCGGGATTCCTCCATCGCCGCCGATTTCGCCTCGACCAGATACAGCATCTCGACGGTCAGATCGGTGGCTGCGAAATCGCCTGCGGTCAGCCGGTATTCGGTCACCGCCGCCACAGCCCCGATCCCGAACGACAGGTTCAAAAGCCCGCCCTGCCCGTCCGGCAAAGGCACCAGCAGCCCCTTGAAGGCGCAATGCGGGCCGTCGCGAAACTGCAGCGACAGCCGCCGCCCGGCCTGTGCTGTCAGTTCGGCCATGCCACTTGGCGCGATCGGGCGGCGAAACTCGAATATTTCCAGCAGCCTGCAACCGATCAGTGTCCTGTCGGGTCGCAGCCGCGCCAGCGTGGTGCCGACGCCGGTAATATGCCCCGTCGGCGAGACCCGCAGATGCATCGGCATAAGTGCCGACAACGCGTCGGTGGTCAGCGAAATTGCGGTCGGCGCGCTCATGCTGCCGCCCCCGTGCTTGGCGCCGCAGGGGCAAGGTCGAACCGCCGCCCCTCGGCATATCCGATCTCGGCGACGTTCAGCGCAAGCCGCGCGCCACCGGGTCCGTCGGTCATCAATTCGACCAGCGCAAGTACGCCGTAATCGTCGGCCATCGCCCGCAAAAGCCCGACCAGCACATGGCCGAACCCGGCCATCCCCGGTGCCGCGGTCAGCGTGAACCGACCTGGCGCATGTTCGGCCAGATCAAGTGCCGGCAACGCCAGATCAGGCACCGCCAGGCGCACCCGGTCGGGCAGGTCGTCGAGCGAATAGAGAAACTCGGTAAAGCTGTCGCCGCCAAAGCGCAGCAGACGGCGCAGGGATTCGGTGTTCGGATGCGACACCAGATAGGTCCCGAGGTCTTCCAGCAGCATCTCGCGCGGCAGGCCGGTGGCCGCGGCCAGCGCCGCCAGAACCGCCTCGGTCAGCGCGTCGTCATA
>JBBKVJ010000236.1:0-7327 GCA_037968375.1 Paracoccaceae bacterium
CCCTCCCCCGCGTGGGGACGGGTCGGGGGTGGGGGGCACGCCGGCCGGTCCGAGCCACCCCCCCCATCGCTCCCCACGCGGGACAGGCATGCGCATATCGCCACGACATAACGTGCCAGGACACGGGCCTAGAACCGGCTCGAAAGACCGACATAGACCGCCCGGTCAGACGTACCGAAACCGCGAACCGTCTGATATTCCTTGTCAAACAAGTTCTCCATCCGCAGGCTCAGATCCATCTCGTCGCTCAGCGCATAGGTCAAGCCAAGGTTCACCACCGTAAAGGACGGGTTCATCGCGCCGAACTCCAGCACACTGTCCCGGTGCTCTGCCGAGATCCGCCCGGTCAGCCTGGGCGATATCTCTGCCGTCACCCCCAGCACGGTCTGATGCAGCGGCACCAGATCGATCTGCGCGCCCGAAGGCCGCCGCGCATCGGTATAGGTATAGGCCAGATCGGCGCTGATCCGGTCGGTTATCGGCAGGTTCGCGGCAAGCTCCAGTCCGCGACGCGTCGAAACCCCCGGCACATTGTTCACGGTGTCGTAGAACGGCGGTCCGCTCAGGATCAGATTGTCGATCTCCAGCGCGAACAGCGTCGCCGAAACCACCGCCCCGCCCGCGAATGCCTTCTCGATCCCCACCTCGTAGCTCAGGCTTTCCTCGGCCTCCAGATCGGGATTGCCGACAAAGAAGAACTCGGGATAATTTCCGAACCGCTCGTCAATCGACGGCGCCCGGAACCCGCGCGCAATGGCGGCACGCAGCGTTAGCGTATCGTCGGGCCGGTAGGCCAGTGCCAGCCTGCCCGAGGTGAAGTCGCCAAAGCTCGAAGTGTCGTCGTAGCGCACCGTCGCGGCCAGATCCAGCCGGTCGGTGGGTGCCCAAAGTGCCTCGGCAAAGACCCCCGCGATGCGCGTCGTCTCGCGGCCCTGAGGCAAGGCATCATAGCGCGCCCGCTCTTCGGTCAGATCGGCGCCGTAAACCAGGGTCAGCATCGGCGACACCTCGGTGGTCCCCTGCCAGGCCAGGGCGAACCGGCGGCCCGAAAACTCCGACGCGCCGGCCTCGTCGCGCACGGTCCGGTCGACGCCGTAACCCGACAGCTCGAACAGATGCTCGGTTGCACCAAGATCAAGCCTCGCAAACGCCCGCGCGCCGGTCTCGCTGCGATCCTGCTCGTTCGGCAGATCGACAAGGTTGAAGAACGCATCAAACCCGTCGAACTCGGTCCGCTGCTCTTGCCGGAAGATCGCGCCGCCCACGGTCAGCGCATTGCTCAGCATATGCTCGCCCGAAAAGCTCAGCCGCGTGGTGCGGAACCCGTCGGCCTCGGTATTGCCGTCGTTCTCGTCCGCCGCCGAATACCCGTCCGACCTGGTGTGCGACAGCGTCAGTGCCACCTCGCCGCGCGCACTGCGCTGGGTCATCCCGTAGCTGCCCGACACCGTGCCGAAACTGCCGGCCTCGAGACGCACGCGCTGGCTCAGGCCATCCGCGTCCGCCCGCCGCGTAGTGATCGAAATCACGCCACCCACCGCCGAGCCGCCATACAGTGCCGATTGCGATCCGCGCAGCAACTCGACGCGGCTGATATCCGCCGCCGTCAGGCCGCCGAATTCGTACTGGGTCTGCACCAGCGACGGGTCGCCGACCCGCACGCCATCGATGTAGACCGCGATATAGCGCGCGTCCGCGCCCCGGATGCGGATGTTGGCCGAGGCGCCCAGCGGCCCGGCCCGGGTCACGCTGACCCCCGGCAACCGGTTCAAGAGGTCGACCAGTTCGATCTCGCCAGCGGCCTCGATCTCGGCCTCGGTCAGAACCGCCACACTGGTGCCGACGCTGGCCGCATCGGTCGCCACCTTGTTCGCCGTCACCACGATCTCGCCCAGGTCGATCACGTCTTGCGCGGCACTGGCACCCGCCGTCATCGCCACGACAGCCGCAGCCATTCCCGAATATTTCATCCCGTAACCCCATCCGTTCGGGCAGCCATCCGGCCCGCCCATTGGTGATGTCCTAGAACAGGGAACGCCCCCGTCCGCAGACGCTGCTTGCGCGTCACCGAAACGGGGAAACCCGCCGCCCTGGCGCCCCTCGCGCCCGGACTGGGTGATCACCTCGGCAGGTCTCCTGGCTTCGCGGGTCGGGGCGGTCGTCCGGCCTTCCCGGGGGATATCGCCCCAGTGGCTTTGTCGGACGCCGCTCGCCGCTTACAGTTGCGGGGGCAGCCGCGGATTTGGGGCATCGCACCCCGCACCGCTGTTCCCTATTATCCGGAATGGCCAAAGGCCACCCGGACCGAGATGCGTCTTCTTGGCCGCGATGCGGCGGCGCTGTCAAGCGGCAAACCGGCCCTGACCGAGCGCGGCGGATCGGCAGCGATCCGCCCAGTCGGCACCTCTGGAAACTTTACAAATCCGTCCTAAATCAACAAAATAGTTAACATTCAGTCAGCGTGGGTAACAAGATGCGCCCCGTTTCAAGGCGCAGCGCCATCAGCGACCCGGGGGGGCCGCAAGGGGGTTCGCATGTGGGAAAAAGCGCTTGAATACTTCGTCGACCGGCTAATCCGCGACGGCACACTTGTCCTGATCCTGCCGTCAGGCCGCGTCTTCCGCGCCGGTTCGGGCGCCCCGGAATTCACCCTGCGGCTGACCGATCCGACGCTGCCGCGCAGACTGTGCCTGACGCCGGAAATGGCCCTCGGCGAGGGCTATATGGATGGCACGCTGACCATCGACCAGGACGATCTGCGCGGCTTCATGGGGTTCTTGCTCAGAAACGTCCGCCACGGCCTGCCGTTCCTGCAGCGCCAGGTCCGCGTCGCGCGTGGCGCCCTGCGACTGGCGCGACAGTGGAACCCCGCGCCGCGCGCCCGTCGGAACGTGGCGCATCACTACGATCTGTCGGGCGCGCTCTACGATCTTTTCCTCGACGCCGACCGACAGTATTCCTGCGCCTATTTCCGTGACCCCGGCCTCAGCCTCGAGGCCGCGCAACTGGCAAAAAAACACCACATCGCGGGCAAACTTCTGCTGCGGCCGGACATGCGGGTCCTCGACATCGGCTGTGGCTGGGGCGGCATGGCGCTGACGCTGGCGCGCGACTATGGCGTGCGGGTTACCGGCGTTACCCTGTCCGAGGAACAACTGAAGGTCGCCCGCACTCGTGCCGTCGAGGCTGGTCTGGCGCATCGGGTGCAGTTTCACCTGATGGATTACCGCGACCTCACCGGACCCTACGACCGGATCGTCTCGGTCGGCATGTTCGAGCATGTCGGCGTGCCGCATTACCGCGACTATTTCACCAAGGTGCGCGATCTTCTGACCTCGGACGGGGTCGCCCTGATCCATGCCATCGGTCGCGGCGGACCGCCCAGCGCCACCTCGCCCTGGATCGACAAATACATCTTCCCCGGCGGCTACGTGCCCGCCCTGTCGGAAGTCATGCGCGCGGTCGAAAAAGAGGCGCTGGTCACCGACGATATCGAGGTCTGGCGCCTGCATTACGCCGAAACGCTGCGCCACTGGTATGAGCGCTTCGTCGCACACGAGGACAAGGCGCGCGCGCTTTACGACGGGCGGTTCTGCCGGATGTGGCGGTTCTACCTAGCCGCGTCCGAGTTTTCTTTCCGCGAGAGCAACCAGGTCGTCTTTCAGCTGCAACTGTCGCGCCAACAAATGGCGGTGCCACTGACCCGCGACTATCTTTATCCGCCAACCGAAGAGGCGCGCGTGTCGCACGCCGCCGAGTAGCCGAAGATCGGTCTGCCCACACGCGGCAATCGCTACGATTGCCCCGAACTCAGGTCATTGGATTAAGGCATAGGTGTTCGGTGGTACGCCCGGCTCGTTCAACCCACCAGGCCCATAGACCGTCGCCAAACCATTCGGACAGCCATAAAAATTGCTTGTTACACTGCCGGATGATCCGGATTGAAACGTAAGCCCCGTCCCTGCCTCGGCATGCACGCCGCGCATTTCCGGGTGCGTACTTTGCAACGAAATCACCAGCGTTGAGGCGATCAGCACGCCGCGCATGGTCTGGTTCGAATCAATTTTCACATGCGTCTTGCTGAGAAGATAGGAATCATACTGTCCCAGGCTGCATATATTGCTCGGACCGATGGTCGAGTTTGAAGCGACGTCCAGATCGGTTCTTGAGGCCAAAAAGACATTGTTTGCAATTGTGTTGCCACCTAGGACGATTTTCTCAACGGCCACAACCGCGATATTTTTTATCGTGTTCCCGGAACCAAAATCGGCCGTTTTCGAAACGATATAGAGTGTGTTCTCAACAAGTGTTCTTTCAGTTCCGTTGGCAAGCTTGTACTTCTTGCCGTTGATCTCCATCACATTCAGCACGGAGGTGATGTTGCCGGGAAGGAAGCCAGGAATGCTGCCACTGGTCGCGGTCTCCATTGCATTTATGATATCGTTGATCTTGCCCGGCCATTGCAAAGTATAATCGCGCTCCTCCAAGGATTTTTCCCAGTTTACATTGCCTTCTTGAGACTGGCCAACTCTGGGTCGGGCTGTGCCAAGATTGTTCATCCCGACTTCGATACCCTGGTTGTTTCCCGTTACGCCGAATTTGTTATCCTGTTGAATACTCACACCACTTGCGCCGTAGATGCAGAAACCATCGAAGAAACTATTGGTGCTTTGACCAACAACCATGCCGTTCGTGAAGAATCCGCCATTGTCACATTTGGCATTGGACTTCAAACGGGCAATAGCGCTGGCGCCGATTTCCAGCTCGTCGATCCCTACAATACCCAAAAGGTAGGTCGCCAGGGGATTGCCCCGGCTGTTGTCACGACCGGCCAGCACCCGCACAGCGTTGGTGGGGGCGGCACCCTGGACAAATATTCCGGTAGTGTCATCGACAAAGCCATAGATGAAATCCGATGGGTTAATAGATTTTCTACCCCGTTCGGATGGGAAATAGGCATTCGTGATCGCCATGCCCGCTGCTGTCGCCGCCGTCGTATCCGGCAGGTCAATTACCGCCGCCAGAGCGGCCGCGTCAACCGCAGCGCGCAATTGCGACTTCACGCGCAACCCGTTGGCGTAATCAATAGCCAGACCGCCCATCATCAGGATGACGACCATCATCAGCAACGAAAAGGGCGTCACCCATCCTGATTCATTGTGGAAAAACTTTCTGAACAGCTTCGAGAAAACTTGCATGACAAAAACCTCTCCCTCAGATTTCGGGCTCAAGCCGATAGGTCGCCGTGACGGAGAGTGCAGCACCGAACAGAGCAAAAAATCCGAGCGCGCTGGCGTTGGAAAACTGCTGACTGATTGTGGTGATCACCACCTCAGATACCACATTCACGTCCGGCTCATACACCACATCATCCCCGGCGTTGGAAAGGATCAAGTTCTCAGCTTCGGAAGGGGTCAGTTTGCGCAGCGCCACCAGGCGCGACGCATCGCTGGCAATCGACCACATACGCGACTGTGCTGTCAGCAAAATTGTCGCATCGACGACGATAGCGATCATGAAAAAGTAGAACGAAATCCACAGGACCGACTCAACCGACCCTGAACCCCGGGTATCAAACCATAACCGCTTCATGTGTTGTCCCGACCTGCGAACCTGACCATCGGTGGCTTTGATGGGTACCGTCTGCGATGAAAGCTGCAAACTCTACCAAATTGTCTTGGTATACAAATATCCGCATAAAAGTGACATCTTTGTATCGTAGGTGATTTTTCGGGAACCTTTTCGTTTTATACACGCAAATCTCTGCGTTCTCGCGGGAATACCCGTGAATCGCGCGTGAAATAACATCCCTAACATGAACTCTCGCACCGCACTCTGCGGCGCCTCTTGGCGGCAGCCTGAAATGCCCCGCGCCGCCCACTTCCTGACGGGAGTGATTCGCTCAACTTCCAAGCCGTGGTGCGCGCCGACCGGATTGCGGGGTCTGCACGGGCTTGCACACCGGCAAGCGCGGGCTATAAACCGCAACAATTTTGCGGGGTGGGGCGATGCCGAAAAGAACCGACATTCAGTCGATCATGATCATCGGCGCGGGGCCCATCGTCATCGGTCAGGCCTGCGAGTTCGACTATTCCGGCGCTCAGGCCTGCAAGGCTTTGCGCGAGGAAGGCTACCGCGTCATCCTGGTCAATTCGAACCCGGCCACGATCATGACCGACCCCGGTCTGGCCGATGCCACCTATATCGAGCCGATTACCCCCGAGGTTGTCGCCAAGATCATCGAAAAGGAACGCCCCGACGCGCTTTTGCCGACAATGGGCGGCCAGACCGGCCTCAACACCTCGCTGGCACTTGCCGACATGGGTGTGCTGGAGAAGTTCGGCGTCGAACTTATCGGCGCCAACCGTCATGCCATCGAGATGGCCGAGGATCGCAAGCTGTTCCGCGAGGCGATGGACCGGATTGGTCTGGAAAACCCCAAGGCCACGATCATTGCCGCACCGAAACTGGCCAACGGCAAATATGACATCAAGGCCGGTGTGCAGGCGGCAATCGACGCCATCGAATATGTCGGCCTGCCCGCCATCATCCGGCCCGCCTTCACGCTGGGCGGCACCGGTGGTGGCATCGCCTACAACCGCGATGATTACGCCGCGATCTGCCGCTCGGGGCTGGAAGCCTCGCCGATGGCGCAGATCCTCGTCGACGAGTCGCTCTTGGGCTGGAAAGAGTTCGAGATGGAAGTGGTGCGCGACCGTGCCGACAACGCCATAATCGTCTGCGCCATCGAGAACGTCGATCCGATGGGTGTCCATACCGGCGACAGCATCACCGTGGCCCCCGCCCTGACCCTGACCGACAAGGAATACCAGTTGATGCGCAACGGCTCGATCGCCGTCCTGCGCGAGATCGGTGTCGAAACCGGCGGCTCGAACGTGCAATGGGCGGTGAACCCCGCCGATGGCCGCATGGTGGTGATCGAAATGAACCCCCGCGTCTCGCGCTCGTCCGCGCTGGCGTCGAAAGCCACCGGCTTTCCGATCGCCAAGATCGCCGCGAAGCTGGCCGTCGGTTATACTTTGGACGAGCTGGACAACGACATCACCAAGGTCACCCCGGCCAGTTTTGAGCCGACCATCGACTACGTCGTCACAAAAATCCCGCGCTTCGCCTTTGAGAAATTCCCCGGCTCGAAACCCGAACTGACCACAGCGATGAAATCCGTCGGCGAAGCGATGGCCATCGGCCGCACGATCCACGAGAGCCTGCAAAAGGCGCTGGTCAGCCTGGAAACCGGCCTCACCGGCTTTGACGAAATCGCCATCCCCGGCGCGCTTCCCTCCCTCCTCGTGGGGGAGGGCCAGGG
>JBBKVJ010000237.1:0-17854 GCA_037968375.1 Paracoccaceae bacterium
GGTCAGGGGTTTGTCTCGCTCGGCACCTCGGGCGTGTTGCTTGCGGCCAAGGATCGGTTCGCCCCTGATGCGGCCTCGGCTGTGCACACGTTTTGCCACGCGGTGCCGGATCGCTGGTATCAGATGGGCGTCATTCTGGCCGCGACCGATTGTATGAACTGGCTGTCGAGGTCGCTTGGGCAAAACGCTGAAGTTCTGACAGGCAATCTGCCCGAGGCTATTTCCGGCCCCTCCGATCTGATGTTTCTGCCTTATCTGTCCGGCGAACGGACACCACACAACGCCGCCGGAGTGCGCGGAGCCTTCATCGGCCTCGATGTCGCTCATGGTGCGAAAGATCTGACCCAGGCGGTTATCGAGGGCGTTTCCTTCGCCTTGCGCGATTGTCGTGCGGCGTTGGAAAAAACCGGCACCCAGCTTGACAGCGTTCTTGCGATGGGTGGCGGTGCGCGGTCGCGCTATTGGCTGAAAACGCTGGCGACGGTGTTGGACCTGCCGCTGTCGGTCCCGGCAGGAGGCGAATTTGGCGCGGCACTCGGGGCCGCGCGGCTTGCCATAGCCGCCGATACCGGAGGCGCCATTGGCGACATCATGACCCCCCCAGACATTGCGGAAACCATCGACCCGGCGCCCAACCTGGTTCGCCGCTATGAGGATCGCTGGCACCGGTATCGCGCGCTTTATCCTGCATTGCACGGCCACCTAAGCTGAGCTAGGCGTTGGTGTGCCGTGGTTTTAGAGCAAGGAAGGCAGACGATATGCCCACCGGTTTCTTCGACGGAATTACCCCGATTACATATGAAGGGCCGGACAGCACCAATCCGCTGGCCTTCCGGTACTACGATCCCGACGAGATCGTCATGGGCAAGCGCATGGCCGACCATCTTCGGTTTGCGGTGGCGTATTGGCATTCCTTCGCCTGGGAGGGCGGCGATCCCTTCGGTGGCCCAACATTCCAGCGACCCTGGCATCCGCAAGACGACATGGGCCGAGCGAAACGAAAGGCCGATGTGGCGTTCGAGATGTTCGACCTTCTCGGCGTGCCGTATTTCTGCTGGCACGATGCGGACTTGCGCCCTGAACAAGGCAGCTTTGCCGAGAACCTCGCCACGCTTGAGGAGATCACCGATTACCTCGGCGAAAAGATGCAAGGCCGCGATGTCGGTCTGCTTTGGGGCACCGCCAACATGTTCAGCGACAGGCGCTGGATGGCGGGGGCTTCGACCAACCCCGACCCCGACGTGTTTGCATTTGCGGCGGCGACGGTGAAGGGCTGCCTGGATGCCACCCATAAGCTTGGCGGCCAGAACTATGTGCTTTGGGGCGGTCGCGAGGGCTATGAGACGCTGCTGAATACCGACCTGGGGATGGAATTGGACCATATGGGCCGCTTTCTGAACATGGTGGTCGATTACAAGCACAAGATCGGGTTCAAGGGTGCGATCCTGGTCGAGCCGAAGCCGCAGGAGCCATCCAAGCATCAATACGATTTCGACGCCGCAACCTGCATCGGGTTTCTGCGCAAGTATGGGTTGGAGAACGAGGTCAAGCTGAACCTCGAACAGGGTCACGCGATCCTGGCGGGCCATTCCTTCGAGCACGAAATTGCCGTGGCTGCGTCCGAGGGTATGCTCGGCTCGATCGACATGAACCGCAACGATTATCAGTCGGGATGGGATACCGACCAGTTTCCGAACAATGTGCCCGAGGTGGCGCTGGCCTATTATCATGTCCTCAAGGCGGGCGGTCTTGGCACCGGCGGCACGAATTTCGACGCGAAACTGCGGCGTCAGTCGCTGGATCCGCAGGACCTGATTGCGGGTCATGTCGGCGCGATGGATATCTGCGCGCGTGGCCTGAAAACCGCCGCCGCGATGATCGAGGATGGCGGTCTGGAGGAGGCTTTGAACAAGCGCTATGCAGGTTGGTCGTCGGCAAGCGCGCAAGCGATGCTGGACAGCGATCTGGCCAGCATCCAGGAGCGTGTCCTGAACGAAGCCATCAATCCCGATCCTCGGTCGGGACGTCAGGAAATCCTGGAAAACTACGTGAACCGTTTCGTCTGACTCCGGGCGCTTATCGGCAGCCCGCTGCACCCCGCGCACGTCATCGTTCGATGACCAGCGTCTGGTTGGCGGAAACGCCGCTCCAGAGTGTCTCGGACCTGTCCGGCCAGATGACCCTGATCTCGGCTGTCTCACTGGTTGCGATACCGAAATGCACCAGCCCCAGACTGCCACTGACATGACCGCCCCCAACGGTTACCTCGCGAGTCTGCACCCCACCCCGGGTCCGCAGTTCGATGAAGGCGCCGACCGCGTGGCTATTGGCCCCCGATTGATGCAGCCGGACCGCGATCCAGTTCCCGGCATCCGGCGTCATATTCTGCCAGATCTCCAACGGTGCCCGCCGGTTGACGACGACGATATCCAACAGCCCGTCGGCATTCAGATCGGCAAGTGCGGCGCCGCGTGACCGCTCGGTCGTGGCAATTCCTGCAACATCGGCCATTTCGACGAACCTGCCGTCAGGTTGCTGCATCAGCAGGTTGTTGGGATCCTCCATCGCCAGTCCTGGCATCTGATCGACGTTGCCCTTGGCAATGAACAGATCGGCACGCCCATCGTTGTCGATATCGCCAAACTCCGCATGCCAGCCGGTCGAGGGGCGCCCGTCGTCCCCGATAAAGGGTCGCTGCGCGAAGGTCCCGGTTTCATAGCGCACGACGGAAAACTCTGTCCCGTTGTTGGCCATCAGCTTTTGATCGCCCATCGACGTCAGCATGACTTCGGGCAACCCGTCGCCTGTAATGTCCTGACTGGCGATCCCCATGCCCCAGATTTGCATCCGCCCCCAACCGTCTTCCGCGCCCAGTTCGCGCAACGGATCAAGCGTCCACATCTGCTCGTAACCTTCCCGAACATAGTACTGGCGATCGTTCGAGATACGCAGCATCGGCGTGCCATCGCGCCGCCAATCGGAAAACAGCATCGAAAGCGGGCAATAGCCGGGGTCAAGCGCCACGGGAGGTGCATAGCGTTCGCCATCCGGACGGATCAACCAGTTGGTATCACATGTGCCGAACGGGCCTTCGGGGTCTTTGGCGTCGACATAATTGCCAACGGCAAGCGTCGGCAAGGTATTCCCCGGCTCCCAAGTCGCCGAAAACGCGGTCGACCAACTGTCGCCCGGGTCGATCCCCCAGGCTTCCGCGGCATCCTCGAATGTGCAATCTCCCAGCCCCTTCAGCACCCGGTTGGGCCCGTTCCGCAAGATCATCAGGTCGATGAAATCGTCACTGTCGATGTCCAGAGGATAAGCCCCGGTCACGCCCAATACAGCGTCCATCCCGGTGCCGCTGAAACGGATATCGCCACCGGGTTCCGAGATGTTGATCAGCAGGCTGGCGGGGTTCGCACCACCGGCCACGAACAGATCCAGCCGCGCATCGCCATTGCAATCGAACACCGCCACGCCGCCGCCGACAAAATGTTCCCATCCCCCGGCATAGACATGATCTTGCGGCAGGGTGTCCGCTCTGTTGGCAAACAGCGGCTGTGCAAAGGCCGCAAGCGTTCCAAGCATGACCGTCAGGGCCGAGGCGCCACCTGCACGCAATACCCGCTGCCCAGCTCCGGTATCAGCCCGCCCGGTGCCGCGAGGCAAAATGTGCATGGGCATCAATTCCTTACCAACCACGCTGTTGTGGGCCGCCACAGGAAAACCGCATCGAAATTTCGGCGGCACCGTCAAGCTATCGCTTACTCGTTGTATTGCAACATTAATTTCCAATGTTAGCGTTTGACTATTCCGGTGCATATCGCCATATTTTCGGCGTGGCGATATTCGCCGTAGCGGTCTGCAAAAGGCCGCGAACCGTATGGGAGGAAACTCAATGAGAAAAGCAATACTGGTCGCCGCAGCATTGACTGTTGCGTGTTCGGCCACAATGGCCGTGGCCCAGACTGTCGGCGTCAGCTGGTCGAACTTCCAGGAAGAGCGCTGGAAGACCGATGAAGCCGCGATCAAGGGTGCGCTCGAAGCCGCCGGTGCAAGCTATGTCTCGTCCGACGCGCAGGCCTCGGCCGCCAAGCAGCTGACCGATGTCGAAGCGCTGATCGCGCAGGGCGTCGATGCGCTGATCATCCTCGCGATGGACAAGGACGCGATCGGCCCGGCGCTTGACGCCGCCGCTGCCGAAGGCATCCCGGTGGTCGGCTACGACCGTCTGATCGAGGACCAGCGTGCCTTCTACCTGACCTTCGACAACAAGGGTGTCGGCCGGATCATCGCCGAAACCGTTCGTGCCGCACAGCCTGAAGGCAACTTCGCCATCATCAAGGGCGACCCCGGCGATCCGAACGCGACCTTCCTTCTGGAAGGCATGATGGAAGTGATCGGTGATGATGTGGCCGCAGGCAAGATCACCATCGTTGGCGAGGCCTTTTCGGACGGCTGGAAGCCCGAGAACGCGCAAAAGAACATGGAGCAGATCCTGACCGCCAACAACAACGAGGTTGATGCGGTGCTGGCCGAGAATGACGGCATGGCCGGTGGCGTGATTGCGGCCCTTTCGGCGCAGGGTCTCGATATCCCGGTCGGCGGGCAGGACGGTGACCTTGCGGCGCTGAACCGCGTCGCGCGCGGCACCCAGACGGTGTCGGTCTGGAAGGACTCGCGTCAGCTTGGCAAGGCCGCAGCAGAGATCGCCCTGGCACTGGCCAGCGGTACCGCGATGGATGCCGTCGAAGGTGCGGAAAAGTGGTCCGGCGGTGAGAATGGCGTCGAGATGAACGCCATCTTCCTGGCGCCGACCCCGGTGACCAAGGACAACCTGAACGTCGCCATCGACGCGGGCCATATCTCGAAAGAGCAGGCATGCGAAGGTGCGATGGCCGGTGTTGCCGGTTGCTGAGACGCTGATCTGAAACCCGGCGCCGCCTGCCATCGGCAGGTGGCGCCACCCTCTGTCACAGGCCCATCGCCCTGCGGGCATTCCCGCGGCACCCGACGAGGATACCCCCCGTGAGCGAAGCGACATCTCCCACAGCCAACCCGCCCGCCACCGCCGCTAAGGCCGGTCCCGTCACGCGCTTCTTGCAGGCGACCGAGCTTGACACCCGGCTTCTGGGTATGTGCGGCGCGCTCTTGGTGATCTGGGTCGGATTTCACCTCTACGGCTATTTCGTCAACGGCTTCGCCGCCTTCCTGACGCCGCGGAACCTCTGGAACCTGTCGGTCCAGACATCCTCGATCGGGATCATGGCCTGCGGCATGGTGCTGGTCATCGTCACCCGCAACATCGACCTGTCGGTCGGATCGCTTCTCGGCTTCTGCGCCACCATCATGGGGATGCTGCAGGTCTATATCCTGCCGCCTCTCCTCGGGCTGGGCCACCCGCTGATCTGGATCATCGCCGTGATCGCGGGCATGGCCACCGGCGGGCTGGTCGGCTCGTTCCACGGCTGGCTGATCGGCTACCGCAAGATTCCGGCCTTCATCGTCACGCTGGGCGGGCTGCTGGTCTGGCGCGGCTCGGCCTTTCTGATCGCCCGGGGCGAGACGATCTCGCCGGTCGACAGCACCTTCGCGCTTCTGGGCGGCGGCCCCTATGGTGCGATCGGTGCCACCGGTAGCTGGATCGTCGGCATCCTGGCCTGCATCGGCATCCTGGCGCTGATCATCACCGGGCGTCGCCAGCGGGTCAAATTCCAGTTTCCGCTGCGCCCGGTCTGGGCCGAGGTGTTTCTGGCCGCCCTGGGCTGCGGCATTGCCATCGGTGCGGTGCTTCTGGTCAACTCCTACCCCTGGCCGCGCGGCATTGTCCGGCAATATGCTGCGGCGAACGACATCATCGTGCCCGAAACCGGCCTCTTCATCTCGCACGGCTTCGCCATTCCGGTGCTGATCTTGCTGGCCGTAGGCATCGTGATGACCTTCATCACCACCCGCACCCGGTTTGGCCGCTATGTCTATGCAATGGGCGGCAACCCTGATGCCGCCGAGCTTGCGGGGATCAACACCCGCCTGATGACGGTGAAGATTTTCGCGGTGATGGGCACGCTGGCGGGGCTGTCCGCCGTGGTCGCCTCGGCCCGTCTCAACTCGGCCACCAACGCACTCGGCACGCTGGACGAGTTATACGTCATCGCCGCCGCAGTGATCGGCGGCACCTCGCTGGCCGGTGGCATCGGCACGATCTACGGCGCCATTCTGGGTGCCCTGGTGATGCAAAGCCTGCAGACCGGCATGGTGCTGATCGGCTTTGACGCCGCAATCCAGCAGATCGTCGTCGGCTCGGTGCTGGTCAGCGCCGTCTACCTCGACATCCTTTATCGCCGCAGCTCGAAGTGAGGGCCTGACATGACCATAGATCGCAGCGGAACCCCGCTTGTCGAACTCAAAGACATCTCGATCGCCTTTGGCGGCATCAAGGCCGTCGACCATGTGAGCGTCAATCTGTTTCCAGGTGAGGTCGTCGGCCTTCTGGGCCATAACGGTGCTGGAAAATCGACCCTGATCAAGTGCCTCTCGGGCGCCTATCACAAGGATGCGGGCGAGATCTTCATCAACGGCGAGAAGGTCGAGATCAACAACCCCCGCGACGCCCGCGCCCACAATATCGAGACGATCTACCAGACGCTGGCGCTTGCCGATAATCTCGACGCAGCCGCGAACCTGTTCCTGGGGCGCGAGCTAACCACCGCGGTGGGCACCGTTGACGACGTGCAGATGGAGGCTGAGACGCGCAAGATCATGGCCCGACTCAACCCCAATTTCCGCAAGTTCAAGGATCCGGTTTCCGCACTTTCGGGCGGCCAGCGGCAATCAGTCGCCATCGCCCGCGCGGTCTATTTCAACGCAAAAATCCTGATCATGGACGAACCCACCGCCGCCCTCGGCCCGCAGGAAACCCAGATGGTGGCCGAGTTGATCGATGAGTTGAAGCGGCAGGGTCTGGGTATATTCTTGATCGATCACGACGTGCATCAGGTCAAGAACCTCTGCGACCGTGCTGCAGTCATGAAGAACGGTCAGCTTGTCGGCGTCGTCAAGGTCGAGGAGGTCAGCGAGGATGACATCCTCGCCATGATTATCGCCGGGAAAAAGCCGGAACATCTGGCGGCCTGAACACCTGGTTTCGACGGCGCGTGCAGCGGACCTTGTCTTTTCCGGAACAGGCTGTGCGTAAGGCGCAGTTCGTGCGCTGCATCATCGAGGGCGTCAGCATCTACGTCGCGACAGACCGCATTGATGCGCCGGGTGTGTTGCGTCTGACGCATGCCGGGTTTGCACCGAAACAGTTGGAGGACCGGCCCATGCGTTCCTATGTTGTTCGGTAAGGGAGGAAACCCGCCAATCGAATGAGGTTTCCAATGACCATGAATTCCATAAGCCAGCCGTCAATGAACCGAGGAATCCGTGCCCAGCTTGATGCGTTTTTTGTCGGTTTGGGCCAGGGTTTCAACGCCTATCTGGAAAGCAACTCCAGAATGCAGGAGATCGCGAGGCTGAACGCCCTGTCGGACGCCGACCTGACCGCTATGTCCCTCAAGCGCGAGGATATTCCGCGGCACGTCTTCCGCGATCTTTTCTACGACTGACCATCGTCTAGCGGGCGGCTTGCCGAAAAGTCGGCGCGTTGTGCACGCTACGGTCAGTGACGTGGCCGCGCGGATGGCTCTGCCGGTATTCGGGCCAGACCGCGCGGCAGATCGGGCCGGGCGCGAGCTGTTGACAGCCGCAGGCTTTGCCGCGACTACTCCGGTATACCATTTCCGCACCGGAGTTTCTCCATGACAACCACCCTCGCCATCGGTCCCTATAATGAAACCGAACGTCCGGCACTCAAGGACAGCTTCGACGCGCAAGTGCTTGCCATGCCGTCTGAAATCGCTCAGATGGATGATGCTTACCGCAGCAAGATCAAGGCTGTGGCCTACAAGGGCCACAGGCCCTTTGGCGCCGATGAGATGGCGTTGCTGCCGAACCTTGGACTGATCGCAAACTACGGCGTCGGCTATGATGCGATCGACGTGACGGCGGCGTCGGCCCGCAACATCCGGGTCACCAACACCCCCGACGTGCTGAACGACGATGTCGCCGATCTGGCCATCGCGCTGTGGCTGCAGCAGGGCCGCGAGATGCGGCAGGCCGAGGCCTGGTTGCGCGATGGCCACTGGCAAGCCAAGGGCGACTATCCGCTGAACCGCAAGCTGAGCGGCGGGCGTGCGGGGATAATGGGTCTGGGCCGGATCGGGCGCGACATCGCCGACCGGCTTGCGGCGTTCAAGATGGAGATCCACTACCACGCCCGCAGCGAGAAAAAGACGCCGGGCTGGACCTTTCACGCCGACAAGGTGGATCTGGCGAAGGCGGTCGATTTCCTCTTCGTGGCGCTGGTCGGCGGTCCGGCAACCGAGAACTACGTCTCGAAAGAGGTGATCGCGGCGCTGGGTCCGCGCGGTGTTCTGATCAACATCTCGCGCGGCAGCACGGTCGACGAAGGCGCTTTGCTGGACGCGCTGGAAAGCGGTGCGATTGCCGGGGCGGGGCTTGATGTATTCGTCGGCGAGCCGAAGGTGAACCCGCGGTTCCTGAAACTCGCCAACGTCGCCCTGCAACCGCATCAGGGCTCGGGCACGGTCGAGACGCGGGCAGCGATGGCCAAGCTGCAGCGCGATAATGTTGCCGCGCATCTGGAAGGCAAGGCGCTGCTGACACCGGTCAACTGACCGGTTTGTCGTCCTCAAGATAATAGCGGACGTTGTCCTCGAAACTGTCATCGGCGCCAAGGCCCAGGCGTTCGGCCTTGTCGGCGTGGATGTCCCACCGCCAGCCCGACACGATACGCCCGATCTCGGGCTGCGGGTCCCAGCGGATCAGCTTGGCAGGTTCGGGCCCCGCCACCGCCGTCATCGCCTCGATCAGCTGCGCGATCGACCACGTCCGCCCCGGCATCTGCATCACCCGGTTCTGGCCCAGATCGGCGGCATCCAGTTCCGCCCCCTTGATCAGATTCTCCACGCATTTTCGCGGGCTTAGGTAGTAGTGCAGGAACTCCGGATCGACTGGACAGACCGCCTGCTGCCGGTTCAGCGGCTCGCGCAGGATCGACGACATGAAGCTGGACGCGGCACGATTTGGCTTGCCGGGGCGGACCGAGATCGTCGGCAGGCGGAACACCCGGCCATCGACATAGCCCTTGCGGGAATAGTCGTTCAGCAAAAGCTCTCCGACCGCCTTTTGCGCGCCATAGGAGGTTTGCGGATTGGGATAGACATGATCGCCCAGCGGGTCCGGCACCTCGCCGCCGTAGACGGCGATCGAAGAGGTGAACACCAGGACCGGATTGGTGCCCATGGTGCGGCAGCGTTCCAGCACGTGATAGGTCCCAAATAGGTTGATCTTCATGCCGGCATCGAAATCTTCCTCGGCATGGGCCGAGACGATCGCGGCAAGCAAGTAGATCACGTCGATATCGTCGCCAATGCACGCCGCCACCGACTCACGGTCGGCGATGTCGCAGCGCGTGGTGTCGACGAGGAAGGGCGCCTTGACCGGGGCGGGATCGGCGATATCGGCCAGCGTCAGCCGGTCAATTGCCGCGCCGCGCAGCGTGCCCTTTTTGGCAAGCGCCAGCGCCAGCTTCTGCCCGACGACACCGCCGCCACCGATGATCAGTATGTTCATGCCGTTTCCTTTCTCATGTCATTGCCGCAGACCCGCAATCAGCGCCAGTGCGACCACGGCCAGCATCGCTGTGGCCATTACGTAGTTGATCCGCCGCTGCGCGGTGTCCGACAAGTTCAGCCGGTGCAGGCTGGCACCGGCCCAAAGCCAGCCCAGATGGAGCGGGATCCAGATCGCATTGAGGATCAGCAGTTTGGTGATGGTCTCGAAGGCCAGGTTCTCTGGTGCATAGGGAAAGCCTGCGAAAAGCGTCGTGTTGACCGCATAGGCCTTGGGGTTGATCGCCTGCAACATCAGGCCAGCAGCGATGCCGGGGGCGGTGCTGGCAGTGATGAAGGCGATCTTTGATCCCGCAAAGGCGATCCGCGCGGCAAGGTAGAGAAGGTAGAGGATCGACGCGCCCATCAGCACCCAGCGGATTGTCGGCACCGACAGGATCACCGCGGCCAACCCCGAGATCACCCCCAACGCCACGATATTGGTGCCGATAAACAGCCCCAGAACATATTTCAGCCCTACCGGAAATCCGTAGCCCGCGCCGACGCCCGCCGCCGACAGAACGCCGGGGCCGGGGGTGGCGATCAGAAAGAAGACGGCGAGGGCAAAGGTGATCACGCGCCAAACACCAGTTGCACTTTCATCGCACGGCTGCGGTCATTGGCGGTGGCAAAGGCCTCGGCATATTCGGCAAGCGGGAAACTGTGTGTCAGCAGCGGGCCGACATCGATCAATCCCTGCTGCATCATCGAGACGGCCAGCGGAAACGCCTCGTGAAACCGGAACGAGCCCTTGATCGCCAATTCGCGCGCCGTGATCTGCATCATCGGCAGCGACATGTCGCCGGACAGACCCAACTGGATCACCTGACCACGCGGCCGCAGCGTGGCGATGCCCGAGACCAGCGCGGCCTCAGCCCCCGAACATTCGAACAGCACATCAAGCGTGCCTTTGCCGGTTGCGTACCGGGCCAGCGCGTCGGGATCATCGCCGGTATTCAACACCTCGTCCGCACCCGCCGCACGCGCGATCTTCAGGACGGCAGGGGCGATATCGGTGGCGATGATCTCGGCCGCACCGGCGCGCCTTGCAGCGAGGATCACTAGAATGCCGATCGGGCCGCAGCCGGTGACCAGAACCCGGCGGCCCAGCATCTCGCCCGCCCGGGTCACCGCGTGAAGTGCCACCGAAAGCGGCTCGGCGGTGGCGGCCTCGGCCGGGGTCAGGCCGTTGGCGACAACACATTGGTGGGTCTCAGCGATCAGGCTGTCGCGGAACGCGCCCTGGATATGCGGGAACGGCATCGCCGAGCCGTAAAAGCGCATGTTCAAGCAGTGGTTCGGCAACCCGCGCAGGCATTCCGCACAGGTCCGGCAGGGGCGCGAGGGCGATACGGCCACCAGATCGCCGACCGTCAGACCGCTGACCTCGGCGCCCAGTTCGGCGATCTCGCCCGCCACCTCATGCCCCAGGATCATCGGCTCGCGCAGCCGCACCGCGCCGAAGCCGCCGTGATTGAAGTAGTGCAGGTCGGACCCGCAGATGCCGCCACGCCGCATCGCGATACGCACCTGACCCGGCCCGGGGGTTGCGGGCGCAATCTCCGCCAGACGCAGATCGCGGGCGGCATGGACGAAGAGGGCTTGGGTCACGGGCGGGAGTCCTTTTGGCGGCGCTTGCATCCCCTGCTTGCATCACCGGGGGAATGGTATACCATTTTATCAAGGCGGTTCCGCCGAGTTTGTCAATGCCTGGCAAGGTACCGCGACCCCGGGGGAGGCTTCATGCAGTTGTTCGATCTGACCGGCCGGACGGCGCTGGTGACCGGGTCGTCTATGGGGATCGGTTTCGCGCTGGCGCGCGGTCTCGCCGAAGCTGGCGCCCGGATCGTGCTGAACGCGCGCGACGCGGACAGGTTGGCCGCCGCCGCCGAAACTCTGCAGGCCGAGGGTGCGAAGGTCGATATGCTGGCTTTCGACGTGACCGATGCCAAGGCCGTGCGCGCCGCTGTCGACGCCTATGAAAACAAGCATCCCATCGACATCCTTGTGAATAACGCGGGCATGCAGCATCGCGGGCCCTTGGAGGATTTCGAGATCGAGGCCTTCGACCGCCTGATGCGGACCAACGTGAACTCGGCCTTCTATGTCGGTCAGGCGGTGGCGCGGCACATGATCAAACGCGGCGCCGGGCGGATCATCAATATCGCTTCGGTGCAGACAGCCCTCGCCCGGCCCGGAATCGCGCCCTACACCGCGTCCAAGGGGGCGATTGCCAACCTGACCAAAGGCATGGCGACCGATTGGGCGAAACACGGGCTCAACTGCAACGCCATCGCACCCGGTTATTTCGATACACCGCTGAACGCCGCGCTGGTCGCGGATCCCGAGTTTTCGGCTTGGCTGGAAAAACGCACGCCCGCCGGGCGCTGGGGCCGGGTCGAGGAACTGGTCGGGGTCTGCGTCTTTCTATCCGCGCCCGCGTCCAGCTTCGTCAACGGCCAGACCATATTCGTCGATGGCGGGATCACCGCGAGCCTTTGAAGGGATCACTGAATGAGCAAGCAAAAAATCGGCTTCATCGGCGTCGGTTATATGGGCCACGGTATGGCCAAGAACCTTCTGCAAAAGGGCTATCCGCTGTGGGTCAAGGGCAACCGCAACCGCACGCCGGTGGACGACCTTGTCGGCATGGGGGCCACCGAGGCCGCGTCTCCGCGTGAGATGGCCGAGATCTGCGATATCATCCATCTGTGCCTGTCGAACTCGCCGCAGGTCGAGGCGGCATTTCGCGGGCCTGACGGCATTCTGGCCGGCGCGCGCACGGGCCTGATCGTGATCGACACGACAACCGCCGATCCGACCTCGACCGCCGTTCTGGCCGAGGAACTGGCCGCCAAGGGCGGGATTTTCGTCGACGCGCCGCTGGGCCGGACCCCGAAAGAGGCCGAGGCGGGCACGCTGGACGCGATGGTGGGCTGCGACGCGGCCACCTTCGCGCGGGTCAAGCCGGTGCTGGACTGCTGGGCCGGCACGATCACTCATGTCGGCCCGACCGGCAGCGGCCACAAGATGAAGCTGTTGATGAACTTCATCTCGCTCGGCTATGCCTCGCTCTATGCCGAGGCGGTGGTTCTGGGCGCCAAGGTCGGCATCCCGCCCGCCAAGGTGCGTCAGGTGATCGGCGCCAGCCGCCTGTCGAACGGGTTTTTCGACACCTTCATGACCTATGCTGTCGACCGCGACCGCGAGATCCACAAGTTCACCATCGCCAATGCCGCCAAGGACCTGCGCTATGTCGGTGCGATGGCCGACGATGCCGGGGTTGTCAGCGTCATGGCCTCGGCGGCGAAACAGTATTTCACCCATATCGAGGCGATCGGAAAGGCCGGGGATTACCTGCCGATGCTGACCGATCATGTCGGCAATATGAACGGCATGGATATGAGTGACGAGGCCAAGAAGGGGCGCAGCTAGGATGCTGAGCGACGCGCAAAAGGCGTTCTACGCGACCAACGGCTATGTCATGGTCGAGGATGTTGTGACGCTGGATCAGCTGACCCGGATGCAAGACGTGACGGCAGCGCTGATCGACGCCTCGCGCAGCGTCACGGCCAGCGACGACGTCTACGATCTCGACCGCGGCCATGGCCCCGACAGCCCGCGCCTGACCCGGATCAAGCTGCCGCACAAGCGCCACCCGGTCTATCACGAGGTGCTGACCCGGTCGGGTGTCACCGAGGTGCTGGGCGATCTTTTGGGGCCGGATACCACGCTGATCACCTCAAAGCTGAACACCAAGGCGCCGGGGGGCGGGGCGGCGGTGGAATGGCATCAGGACTGGGCCTTTTATCCCCATACTAATGACGATCTGCTGGCTTTTGGCCTGCTCCTTGAGGATGTCGGCGAGGACAACGGCCCGCTGATGGTGATCCCCGGCAGCCACAAGGGCCCAATCCTCAGCCACCACGCCAACGGCGTGTTCTGCGGCGCCATCGACCCCGATGATCCGCTGTTTCAGCGCGACCGCGCGGTGACGCTGACCGGCAAGGCGGGCAGCATGTCGGTGCATCACGCCCGCATCCTGCACGGCTCGGCGCCCAACGTGTCGGACCGGGCGCGCAAGATCCTGTTTTTCGAGATCGCCCGCGCCGATGCCTGGCCGATCCTGGGCGCGTCAAGCTATATCCATGGCCTCGGTCAGCGCGCCTTCTGGACCGATCTGCAGGAGCGTACGATCACCGGGACACCGTGTCTGATACCACGGCTTGAGAAGGTGCCGGTGACGATGCCTTTGCCGCCCGCGACGGACATCACCTCGATTTTCAAAACGCAGGCATCCGGCGGTGCAAAAAGCGCGTTTGGGTAGGAAAACTTGGGCGTCGCGACACCGCCGTCGATCCCGCTGTCCATGATCACGGGGGCTTTGTTAGCCGCGCTGATCTCGGCTCACCCGATAACGGCCCATGCATTTCGCTTGCCTTTGGTATACCAAATTGACAGCCTGCGGCAAACGCCCCTGCCGGACAGGTGAGGGGCCCGGGGGAAACACAGATGACTGACACACGCGCAAACAAACGGTTCCGGTCGCAGGAGTGGTTCGACAATCCTAACAATCCCGGCATGACCGCGCTTTATCTCGAGCGCTATCAGAATCAGGAATACACCCGCGGCGAACTGCAAAGCGAGCGGCCGGTGATCGGCATCGCGCAGACCGGGTCGGACCTTGCACCGTGCAACAAGATCCACGTCTTTCTGGTCGACCGGGTCAAGGCCGGTATCCGCGACGCGGGTGGTATTCCGATGGAGTTTCCGGTGCATCCGATCCAGGAAACCGGTAAACGCCCGACGGCGGCACTGGACCGCAACCTGGCCTATCTAAGCCTCGTCGAGGTGCTGCACGGCTATCCGCTTGACGGGGTGGTGCTGACCACCGGCTGCGACAAGACCACGCCCGCGATGCTGATGGGGGCGGCAACCGTGGACCTGCCCGCCATCGCGCTGAACGGCGGGCCGATGCTGGATGGCTGGTGGAAGGGCAAGCGCGCAGGCTCGGGCACGATCATCTGGGAAGGCCGCCGTCTGTTGGCCGAAGGCAAGATCGATTATGACGAGTTCATCAGCCGCGCCTGCGCCTCGGCGCCGTCGCTGGGCCATTGCAACACGATGGGCACCGCCAGCACGATGAACGCGATGGCCGAGGCTTTGGGGATGACGCTGACCGGATGCTCGGCGATCCCGGCACCGTTCCGCGAACGGATGGGCATGGCGTATGAGACCGGGCGGCGGATCGTGCAGATGGTGCTGGATGATCTCAAACCGTCCGACATCCTGACCCGCGAAGCTTTCGAGAACGCCATCGTGGTGAACACCGCCATTGGTGGGTCGACCAACGCGCCGCCGCATCTGCAGGCCATTGCGCGGCATGCGGGTGTGGAATTGACCGTGAAGGATTGGGAGACGGTGGGCTTTGACGCGCCTTTGCTGGTCAACATGCAGCCGGCAGGCGAGTTTCTGGGCGAGGGCTTTTACCGCGCCGGCGGTGTGCCCGCCGTGATGGGCGAACTGGCCAAGGTGGGCATGTTGAAGGGCGGCGCGATGACCGTGACCGGCCGAACGATGGAGGCGAACCTTGAGGGCTGGGCAAGCCGCGACGAGGCAGTGATCAAGACGGTCAGCGCGCCGATGCGCGAGAAGGCGGGCTTTCTGGTGCTGTCGGGCAACCTTTTCGACTCTGCCCTGATGAAAACCTCGGTGATCTCGCCCGATTTCCGGCAGCGGTTTCTGTCGAAGCCCGGACAGGAAGGCATTTTCGAGGGTCGCGCCGTGGTCTTCGAGGGTCCCGAGGATTACCACGACCGGATCAACGACCAAAGCCTCGGCATCGACGCCGAAACCGTGTTGTTCATTCGCGGCGTCGGCTGCGTCGGCTATCCCGGCTCGGCCGAGGTGGTGAACATGCAGCCGCCCGATGCACTGATCCGGCAGGGCATCAACCATCTGCCCACCGTGGGCGACGGCCGCCAGTCGGGCACGTCGGAAAGCCCTTCGATCCTGAATGCCTCGCCCGAGGCTGTGGTCGGCGGCGGTCTGGCGCTGTTGCAGACCGGCGACAGGGTGCGGCTGGACCTGAACGCTTCGACCTTGAACGCGCTTGTGGACGACCACGAATGGCAGGCCCGCCGCGACGCCTGGACAGCGCCCGACCTTCACCACCAGACCCCCTGGCAAGAGATTTACCGCACCCATGTCGGACAACTGGCCGAAGGTGGATGCCTGGAACTGGCCACCGCCTATCAGCGCATCGCGGGCGATCTGCCGCGCGACAATCACTAGGGGAGGCGCATCATGCCATCCATCATCATCACCGGTGCCGGCAGCGGCGTCGGCCGTTCTACCGCAAAGGCGTTCATGGCCGCAGGCTGGCAGGTCGGTCTTGTCGGCCGCCGCGAGGCGCCGCTGGCCGAGACGGCGGGCGATAGTGCAGTACTGGTCCTCCCCTGCGATGTGACCGACGAGGCCGAGGTCGATGCCACGTTCGGCAAGGCGGCCAAGGAATGGGGCCGGATCGATGCCCTGTTCAACAACGCGGGTGTCAGCCTGGGCGGGGCGCCGCTGGACGAGTTGTCGGTCGCCGATATCCGCACCCTGATCGACGTCAACGTGATGGGCGCCTTCATCGCCGCCCGCGCCGCCTTTGGCCAGATGCGCAGGCAAAAGCCGCAAGGCGGGCGGATCATCAACAACGGCTCGGTGTCGGCCTATGTGCCGCGTTGGGGTTCGGCACCCTATACCGCCTCGAAACACGCGATCACCGGGTTGACCCGGACGATCTCGCTGGACGGGCGCCCCTTCGGCATCGCCTGCGGCCAGATCGACATCGGCAATGCGCTGACCGAAATGGCGGCCAAGATGACCAAGGGCGTACCGCAGGCCGACGGGTCAATGGCGGTCGAGCCGGTGATTGACGTCAGCCATGTGGCGCAATCGGTGCTGCACATGGCGTCGCTGCCACTGGGTGCAAACGTCCAGTTCATGACCGTCATGGCCACCAACATGCCCTATGTCGGGCGCGGCTGATGCAAGGTGCTGCTGGCTGGGATCGCTCTTTGAGCGGCCCGAAGGGCATGACCCGAGGCAGTGTTCAACAAGCACATCAGAGCGAGACTGACCGTGGTCACTCGCTGCCCGGCGATCCGTGCCGGGCCTTGATTCCGGGCGGGTGAAGAGCGGGTTCCTCGAACCAGTCGGCGCCGAGGTCGTCGGGATCAAGGCAAGTCGAGAGGTGCGCAATACCAGTCGAGCTTGGCTTACCCGAACCTCTGGTATACCATTTTCGGGGCGATGGGAGGGACGCAGATGGCGGGCGGCACGGTAGCAATATTCGGCCTTGGGGCGATGGGCTTTGGCATGGCAGGTGCGCTGGTGCGGGCCGGGCTGACCACCCACGGTTTCGACATCAATACTGATACGGTGGCGCGATTTCGTGCCGCAGGCGGGGCCGAGGGGGAATTCGACGCCGTAGCGACGGGTCTTGATGCCGTAATCGTGGTCGTGGTGAACGCCGCGCAGACCGAGGCGGTGCTGTTTGGTACGGCTGGTATCGCGGCCAAGCTGAGCCCCGGAACGGCGGTTGTCGCCTGTGCCACCGTGGCACCGGATTTCGCGCGCGAGATGGCGCGTCGCTGCAACGATCTGGGTCTGCATTACCTCGACGCACCGGTCTCGGGCGGAACGATCCGCGCCGGTGAGGGCACGCTGTCGATCCTCGCCTCCGGTTCGCCCGAAGCTTTCGCCAAGGCCCGCCCCGCGCTCGATGCAATGGCATCGCAGGTGTTCGAACTGGGTGATCAGGCGGGTGCCGGGTCGTCGATGAAGGCGGTCAATCAGATGCTGGTCGGCATCCAGATCGCGGCGATGGCTGAGGCGCTGACCTTTGGCATGACGCAGGGCGTTGAGCCTGCGCAGTTCCTTGAGGTGATCCGGCAATGCGCCGGAACCAGCTGGGCCCTGGAAAGCCGCGCGCCGCATGTAATCGCGGGCGATTACACCCCGTTGAGTGCTGTCGATATCTGGCTCAAGGACCTTGGCATCGTCATTGACATCGCCAAGGGCGCCAGGTTCGGCGCGCCGCTGACTGCGGCGGCGTTGCAGCAATATCTCGC
>JBBKVJ010000238.1:0-4346 GCA_037968375.1 Paracoccaceae bacterium
GGCTCTGGCTCTGGCTCCGGTGCCACAGCCGCCAGCCGCTCGGGCCGCGCCCGTGGGCGTTGCGAGGTCTCGGGCGCCAAGGCCCCCTCGCCTGCCCCGGGCGTATCGGCCTCGGTCACCACCTGGGTTGTGGTCTCCGGCGGAGCCTCGACCTCGGCCTCAATCACCGGCTCTTCGGCCACCGCCGTCTCGTCGGGCTGCACCGCCTCGACCGGCTCGCTCACCTCGGGCACATCCTCGGGCGGCGCCTCGACCTCTTGCTCGGCCACGATATCGGCCTCCTGCGCAGTCGGGTCCAGCCGGTCGTCGGTCAGCACCACCGATCCCGGTGCAGGCGTCGGCGGCGGTGTCGCCTCGGCGGGTTCCGGCACAGGTTCAGGCTCGGGCAAAGGTTCGGGCTCAGGCGCAGTCAACGCCTCCGGCTCCGGCAGCGCCTCGGGTTCAGGCAACGTCTCGGCAGTCTCGTCAACCGGCAATGGTGCCGCCGCCTCCTGCATCGCGGCGAACTGCTCGCCGGTCACGATCGACACATTGGCAAACTTGAAGGGTGGCTCCGAGGGCCGGAACAGCACGCCACCGATCAGCACCCAGCCGATCAGCGCCAGATGCCCCGCCCCCGAAATGTATTGCCCGGTGTTCATCGCGTGTTCATATCGCCTAAGGCCCGCTACCCGTCTGATCCATCAGACGCATCCGACCCGTCGAACCTTGGCCCGCCGATATCGGTGACCAGACCAATGTCCGAAAACCCGCCCGCATTCAGCGCGCCCATCACCTGCACCACCCGCTCGTAGGGGATCGCCCCGTCCGCGCGCAAAAACACCTTGTCATCCGCCCGCTCGGCCGCAATCGCGCGCAGCTTCGGGATCAGCTCGTCCTCGGTGGTCTCGGTGGTCTGGATCATCAGCATGCCGTCCAGCGTCATGGTCACCGTCAAAGGTTCTTCCTGCTCGGTCGGCAAGGCCTGCGCGGCGGTCTTCGGCAATTCCACCGGCACGCCCACGGTCAACAGCGGTGCGGCGACCATGAAGATGATCAGGAGAACCAGCATCACATCCACCATCGGCGTGATGTTGATCTCGCTCATCGCGCGTCCCTTGCCACGCCGCCGCCGGTCGCGCCCGCGCCGGTTCGCCCCGCCCGACCCCTTGATCGTGCCGCCGGCCATCTCAGGCGTCCAGCTGTCGCGACAGGATCGTCGCGAACTCGTCGGCAAAGCCTTCGTAGCCGCCGACGATCCGGTCACTGTCCGCCGACAGCTTGTTGTAGAACACCACCGCCGGGATCGCCGCCAAAAGACCCATCCCCGTGGCCATCAGGGCCTCGGCAATGCCCGGCGCCACCACCGCCAGATTGGTGTTTTGCGAAATCGCGATCTGCTCGAAAGAGTGCTTGATGCCCCAGACCGTGCCGAACAACCCCACGAACGGTGCCGTCGCCCCGACAGTGGCCAGGAACGACAGCCCGCCGTTCAAATTCTCGGCCTCTTTGGCGATCGCCACATCCATCGACCGGTCAATCCGCGCCTGCGCGCCTGCGATCAAACGCCCGTCATCACGGTGACTGCGCCGCCACTCCAGCATGCCGCTGGAAAAAATCCGCTCCGATGCGCCTTGCGGCGTCTCACCGATCTTCTCGTACAACTCGTCCAGCGGCTCACCCGACCAGAACGCCGTATCGAACGACGTGCTGGCCGACTTCGCCCGGCGGATGGTGATGAATTTCTGGATGATGATCGCCCAGGACCAGAACGAGGCCAGGATCAGGATGATCATAACCACCTTCACGGTAAAGGTGGCGCGTGCGAAAAGGGCGAGCACGGAGAAATCAATCTCCTGCGCCATGGCAAGTGTTTCCGTTTCCATTCGTCCTGCTCTGGTTGGGCCGCGTGTTGCGGCTCTCATTAGCGCCGCTTCTACAGCGTTTTAAGGCCGAACGCCAACACTTGCTCGTGAACGACGTCAGGTTTTTAGCAAACGGCGAACATCCGCCGGAAGCCGTGTGGGCCGCCCGGCATCGGTCAGGGCGACCAGCGTGACCTCGGCCTCGAAAAGGCACCGATCGCCCCGCAGCACCCGCTGCATCAGCAAGATCCGCGCCGCCGTCATCCCGCGCAACTCGGTCTCGACCACCAGCTCATCATCAAAGACCGCCGGGCTGAGATACTCCGCCACCACCCGCCGCACCGCAAACACCATCCCCGCCTCACGCTTCAGCCGCCCTTGATCGATGCCGAGGCTGCGCACCCACTCGGTCCGCCCCCGTTCGATGAACTTCAGGTAATTCGCATAATAGACGATCCCGGCCAGATCGGTGTCTTCGTAATAGACCCGCACGGCAAACCTATGAGCCATCGCGCCCTCCCTTCCCGGTTAGCAGCGATAGCGCAGGCATCAGCGCAAACAACCCCTGCCCCACCAGACCGATCCTGCCTGCGGGCGTGCCCATCACGGCCATGACATCCCCGGTGCCTGCCCTAACGCCAGAACGCCCAGCACTACCTCGGCACCGATCGGCATCCCGAAGGCCAAAGCCCCCATCCCCAACCGAGGTGCAATCCGCGCCGGCACCGCGCACCGGCGCACCGGCGCACCGCCCAGCACCCAGCGACGTACGACACCGCCAGCATGACCGGTCGTTCGACCAGAACCGCCGCCATATTCCCGATCCGGGGCGCTAGGGTCACAAGCCGAACCGTCCCAAGAACGAACCCAGCCGCGAAAACGCTCGTGGCAACGGCGACGGTGGCGATGAGCGTACCAGCAAAGGTGTCACGTCTGGCGGGCACAGCACCTCATGGCAAACGGCGCGGACGATCTATCGCCCGCGCCGCATGATAGCTCCCTGAACCCCGCCGCTGGCAAGGCCCGAAGGCGCAAATTCGCCCGCTTCAGGCGGCCTTCTTGGTCTTGTTCACATCGCTCACCGCAATCCCGGTCAGCTTGGCGTTCGCCGCCTTCTCCATGTCCAGGATCGCCGTCAGATGGTCATGCGCCTCGGCATGGCCCAGCCCGCGCGCCCATTCGCGCAACGTGCCGTAGCGCGCGATCTCGTAATGCTCGACCGCCTGCGCAATACCGATCAGCGCTGCATCCAAAGCCGCGCCCGAGGCTTCCTTGATGATGCCTTCGCCTTCCTTGATCAGGCCCTCGATGGCATCGCATTTCTCGCCCTTCGGCTCTTTGCCGATCGACTTGAAGACCTTATCGAGCATCTTGATCTGCTCCTTGGTCTCGTCCAGGTGATGCGAAAACGCATCCTTCAGTTCCTTCGACCCGGCGGCATCCTTCATTTTCGGCAGCGCCTTGGTGATCTGGTTTTCGGCGTAATAGATGTCCTGCAGCGTGTGCTCGAACGCTTCGGCAAGGGTTTTCATGACAGCTCTCCATCGTTGAGGTCCCGCCAGAACACACCGTCATCGACGATCCGCCCGGCTCTGTCGTTTCAACGTGGGTCCGCACACAAAGTTCCGCTGATTCAGTCAGCCTCACCGCCTCGGCCAATTCGTGCCAACAGCCGTATCGCATGGCTCGCATCTGCCGCCGCAGCGGGCATCGCGGGGTCATACGTCGCGCGGATCACCGCCGCGATTTCGGGCCGCAAAAGCGCGCGAAAAGGTAATCCCCGTCCAAGCGCGTGACCAGCGCCGCAACCTTACCCAGCGTCATCGCACCCTCAACTGCTGTCTTGCTTCACCAGCCCCGAGAACCCCGCCACCGCCAGCAAGGTCAACCCCCAGCCCGCCACGATATGCAGCCAAAGGTAGATGCGCACCAGCGCGCCCCGGCGCGAGGCATCGTCGGGCAGCCAGTAGGATTGCATCTCGAAACTCACCACCGGGATCAGCGTATCGGCGGAATAGACCAGCGCGTTGAAACGCGGGTACGAGGCCGCCTCGGGCTGGGTAAGATAGCAGGCGTATTGCGTGACCTCACTGGTCCGCCGTTCGCCGCCCTCGGCACAGCCCACCCATTCCGCCGCGCGCTGGATCTGCGGCAGGTTCGGCTTGATCGCGCCATGCCCCTCGGCCACGGCAAAGATGAACCAGCCCATCAGCAAGAACCCCATGGCCCAGAGTGCGGATTTCTCCGGTCGCCGCCCATAGCCGATAAGAATGCCCATCAGCCCGTCCCAAAGCGTCAGCGCCATCAGCCGCAGCCAGGCCCCGATCACCCGGTCGGTATCGGGCCGAACCCCCGCCACCGGCGTCGCTGCCTTCCGTGCCGCGCGAGCGCGCGTCAACTCATCCGCCACCTCGGCCCGCCGCGCCCCACGCTGACGCCGCTCCTTCTCGATCAGAACCTCCCGCGCCGCCGCCCCATGCCCCGCCTCACGCAGCGCCCGCG
>JBBKVJ010000239.1:0-2933 GCA_037968375.1 Paracoccaceae bacterium
CCGTTGAAGGTGGCAACCTTCACATCATCGCCCCGGCCCGCAATCGCGATGGCGGGTGTCACGAACGTCGACATGCTGTCGTAGATCGGGATGACGTAGTTCAGATCAGCATTGGCCTGCAGTGCGCCGGCAACGGTGGGCTGGATGCGTGTGGCCCAGTCGACGATCGGCACGTTGACGATTTCATAGGTACAGTCGGGGCAGCGGGTATCAAACGCCTCGGTCAGCCCCGCGACGATGGAATCGGTAGAGAGCGCCTCATTCGACACCACGACCAGTGCGTTGACCGCACCACCGGTGCGCGAAATGGTCCAGTCGGCCATTAGTTCGCCGGCCTTGCGGTAGTCGATGGCAGTCGCGCCATCAACGCCGGCAGGAGCGTCCTGCTCAAGCCCGGTCAGATGCGAGGTGACGACTTTGACGCCAGCGGTCTGGGCTGCGGTAACCTGCGGCTGAAAGAACCGCGGGTCGGCACCGGCCAGCAAGCTGACCAGATCAAAGCCATTGTTCACGGCATGTTCGATGCCCTGAATCCATTGGGTCGGGTTGCCCTGATTTTCCCAGACCATGTGCTCGAAACCAAGCGTCTCAGCCAAGGCGTTCTTGTGGTTGGCGATGGTGGTGATGAATGGGATCGCGCTTGAGGCGGGGATCGTGAAGATCGAGTTGCCCGCCATGCAGGCGCGGGCGTCGAACGCCTCGCCCGGAGCGACAAACTCTGGCAAGCCGCTATAAGCAGCGATATTTGCAGTCGCCAAGGCGACCCCGTCTTGCCCAAAGGCAGGAACTGCCGCGAGCAGCAAGCCCGTAGCAAGTGCTGTCGTACTGAATGAACGCGTCATGATAGTGTTTCCCTGTCGATAAGTTGTTGTTGGGCCGTCGTCAGATCATTTCCCGCGCAGGGCATGCGTTGCCGCAGTGTCCAGTCGGGTTCCGTGAATGACGACGCCATAGCTGGCCCGGGCCATGTCGACGTCGATCAAACCATCAAGCACGTCCTCGAGCACATCTTCTGGCGCGCGTTGCATCGGGTCGCCATAGCCGCCTCCGCAGGGACCAAAGGCCGTGATACGGTCGCCTCTGGCCAAATGGCGGTAGGGGATCTTGGAGGGCAGATTTTCCACACTGCCATCCAGATGCGACAATTCAACTTTGGCCGGCGATCCGTCCGTTCCCCCAAGAAAACCCCAGGGCCGGAAGCGCTGCCCGTCGCCTTCGACGGAGACCGCGCCATCGAGCAAAAGCTCGAATGACCGGATCGATCCAATACCGCCGCGCCACTTGCCCGGACCGGCGACATTCTCGCGCAGTTCATAGTTCAGAACCCGCAGCGGGAGGTGGCTTTCGATGTCTTCGACCGGGTTGTTGCGGGTGTTGGCATAAAGCGTGTCGACCGCATCCATCCCATCTTTGCCAAAGCGGCCGCCATAGGCACCTTCCATGATTTCCATGTGCACCCAAGGTGCCCCCTTGACGACTCCGCTAAAGGCCATGACGCGCAGGTTGCCGATGCCCGCACTAACCTGACGCGGCACTGCGGGTGCGATCGCCTTCATGATGGTATCTGCCAGCGCATTGCCGGGACAGAACCGGGCGATGACCGGTGCCGGATAAATCGGGTTGGCCAGACAGCCCAGCGGCGCGTGTATGGTGATCGGTCGTGTGAGCCCGCTGTTTTGCGGGATCGATCCGTAGACATCGCTGTCAAGCAGGATCGAGCGCAGAGTCAGCCAGACTGCGCAATCAACCGTGCCGACGAAGGGCATGTTGATCGGCTTGTTCGACGTCTGCGGCGCAGTGCCGGTAAGATCGACATGGATATCGGAGCCCTTGATCGTCAGCGTCGCCTCAATCGGCAACTCTTTCAGCCCGGGATCAGGGCTGTCCAGATAGCCGTCGATATGGGTGCGCGCATTATAGACCCCGTCCGGGATGGCCGAGATCGCATCGCGCATCAGCTTTTCCGAATAATCCAGCAGGTCCTCATAGGCGCCGGTCACGGTTTCGAGGCTATATTGATCCAGAAGTGCTGCGTACCGGTCGGCCCCGATCCGGGCGGCAGCCACCTGCGCCTCCATATCGCCCACTACCAGATCAGCGATCCTGATGTTGCTGCGCAGGATCTGCCAGACCGGCTCAACTTTGCGCCCGGCCTCGTAGACGCGGACCGCCTTGAACTGCAGCCCTTCGGCGTAAGCATCAACCGCGTCCACGATACCGCAACTTCCCGGCGTCAAGGCACCGATGTCCAGATGGTGCGCGGTCGTGACGGAAAACCCCGCCAGCACGCCGTTGTGGAAGATCGGCACCGCAAAGCCGACATCAGGCCCGTGCGACGCGCCACCGTAGGCATCGTTGTGCATGAACACGTCACCCGGGTTGACTGTATCGTTCCGCTTGGCCAGTTCCCGCAGGATGCCTGCGATGTAGCCGGGGATCGGACCCGATTGCAGCGGAGTCGACATCGTGCATTCGCACAATTGGCGTCCGGTGGCGTCAGTCAGGGCGGCGCCAAAGTCTTCGCTTTCGCGGATGATGCTGGAGTAACTCATCCGCATCAGCTTGTGGCCCATTTCGATGGCAATGCTTTCAAGCGCGCCGTGGATGACGGCGGCAAGGAATGGATCAACGCGTGTCTGCATCTGTCTGCTCCTCAATCCTGATCGCGCGTCATGCGCACATTGCCAAACCGGTCTGCATGATAGGTCCAGCCGGGCGGAACGACGGTGGTGCTGTCGGTTTGTAACAGGATCGCCGGGCCATGCATCGGACGGTCCACCGGCAAAGACATCCGGTCGAAATAGGGCGTTTCATAAGACCCCAGCACGTCATCCACCCGGAATACGCATTGGCCAGTCGCGACCTGCAACACCTCCTTCGCTCCCACATAGGCGGATGGCTGGCCCAGCTTGTCGACCTCACCGATACCGCGC
>JBBKVJ010000240.1:0-8496 GCA_037968375.1 Paracoccaceae bacterium
CGGTGTCAAAACCGACCCGCCCGGTGTCGAATGTCCTTGTTCCGACGCCGAAACTCTCGGGCCGCAGCGGCCCCGCGACGGCAGGCAGCTCTAGCCCCAGAGGGGCGACATTGCGCACTGCGGACGGCAAGAGCAGGTCAAACAGCGTCGGCACCGAACCGTTGTGCAGGTAGGGTGCAGTCGCCCAAATTCCGTTCAGCGGCCGCGCCTTGTAAGCCAGCAACGGATCCTTCGTCGTCAGGCATTCCTTTGCCCGCGCCTTTTTCTCGGCATCGGTGACGCCCGGCAAATACTCAAGTTCCGGACCCAGAGCCACGATGGCGCGCCCGTCACCCGGCAGCGGTGCGATATCCTCGACCAGTGCTGCAAGAAGCTCGTCCAGCTTGCCAATCGTCGCGCCGATGGCGGCGTTCACCAGCATCTTGTGGGCGAAGTCCTGCGCCTCAATACGTGGCCCAAGATAGCCAAATGTGCGCTGCCGACGCATGTTCCCTGCCAAGGCAGTGCGCAGATAGGTATTGCAGGCCAGGAAAACGTCGGTGCCCGATACCAGCAGCGGTGTCATCTCTTCGCCGGCGGGCGTTGTCAGGTCGGTAGGATCAAGATGCGCGTGGCATGATGCGCAATTATCGTCGAACAGCCCGCGGCCGGTTACGGCCAGATCGCGGTCGATCTGCCCCAGCACATCCTCAGGCCAGCGCGGTGAGTTTAGCCGCGCCAACTGCCTTTCGAGCCCGACCATCTCGCGCACGCGCACACTGCTGCTGTAACCCAGCGCGGCATAGCCACGGTCGGCCTCGATATGGGCGAACACGCCGATCACTTCGGTCACATTGCGCAACAACGCCCCGACATCGGTTTCGCGCCCGAAAATGCGCGGCGCGACGATGTTGTTGGCAATGCCGTTCCACTGCAGCTTGTCCTGCTGATGGGTATTCCAGATGAACGGATAGCTGGCCGGCGCATCCGCCGCGAAATCGGCAAGCTGATCGGTCGCGCCGTTGACCATGGTAACCTTGGTCAGGATGTGCCCCTGCGCATCCAGCCGCCCCGGGCCTGCCGTAACCGGGCTGTCATTGATCGCACGCAGGCGGGCCATCCAGTCGATCTGCTCTTCAAGCTGGCCGATAACCTGCGCCAGACCCGCCGCATCGGGCGGCGCGCCGATGACGTTCAGCGCGAACCGGCGAAATCTTTCGGTGTCCGCTCGTGTTGCCGCCAGCGCGTCTTCCACTCCGCGAACCAGCCCATCGAAATCGGCGTTCGTCGGCGCGCCGTCCACGCGTATACGCGCCCCGCCGACCTCGATCTCGGCGGTATGACAGGCCGCGCAGTTCAGCCCCAGCCAGGGGTCCCGCATGGTGCGCGCAAAGCAGGTTTCGGGAAACTCGTCACACATCAGGTCCGACGCACGCGTCGGATCGTGATCCACGGCAAAGCCCACCGGCAATCCAAACGGATTGCTCTGCGAGACGGGGTTGTCGAGATATCCCAGCCGCGCCAGGTTCGAAGGCCCGAAAAATGCCTCGCGCCCATCGACGGTCTTAAGTGCCAGCGCCCATGAAAGCGGCAGCAGGCGCGAGCCTTGCGAAATGCTGTACCACCAAGCCCGCTGCTCTTCATTCCAGCCCTGATCGAGGCATTGAACGCTGCCGTCTGAACAGGCCGTGCGGAACGCATCGACGGGCTGGGTCCAGGCTGCAAGGGGCCACCAAAGCACGAACGAAAGAGCAAACGGAAAAATCTTACGTGATGAAATCATGGTATTTCTCCCGTCGTGTCGAAAACCTTCCTTGGCCACCCCTTGCAACCTAGTCCCCCATCATGTTCGAACGTGGTACGGGCGCATCACCCGTTTGGGGGGTGCCCATCAGAAAATTGGCGCCGATGTTCGTTGCGCGCCGAATAAGCTGCGTGCGGTTGGCGCAATCAGACTTGGACAGCAGCGATTTCACCTGCGAGTTGACCGTCTCGACCGACCGGTCGCGTTGCGCCGCGATCTCGCGGTTGGTCAGCCCCTGCGCGAGAAGGTTGATAAGCGCGCCTTCGGCGTCGGTCAGCGACAGCACCTGCGATACCACCCCGATGTCCAGATCAAGCGGGCGTGAGGTATCAAGGCTGTAAACGGCGAAACCATCCAGCCGACGCTCGCCAAACGCGTCGCCCGATGTCAGCGGCGCAATCTCGACCGATAGCGTGCCATGGTGGCTGGCACGACTGCCGGCAAGCGCCTCTTTCCTTGGGCGCGCGCCAAACTTTCCGTGGTTCGTCACCTCTGCAACCAGGCCTTCAAGCCAAGCCTGATCTTCGGGCCTGCGCATCATCAGCTGGCCCGAGGGCGACTTGCGAAATGTCGCCGATTCCGACATCTGGCGCGAGAATTCGTAGTTCTGCGTCACAATCGACCGGTTCGCCCGGATCAGGCACACACCGATACGGAACTTGTCCAGGGCCGCTACCAGATTGGCCGACAATTTTTGCAGGCGCGATAGTGGCCGGGCCAATTCGCAGGCTTTCGCCATATGCGGCAGCAGCAGGTCGAGTATCCGTCGGTCACCTCCATTGATCGGTCCATGATGCTTGGAAAACTGGATCGAAAAGCGGTTGCGTTGGGGGTGGTCCTTGCTCAGAAGCGCACCAGCGCGATGGTCGATGCCAAAGGCGGCCATCGCACGCGAATTTGGTCTGGCGTCAAGCTCTTGGCGGCTTTCAGCCAAGACGTCGTCGCCGATGATATCGACGCTGTCGGCCAGGGCCGAATGGCGTGCAAACAGCTCTTGATCAGCCAGTTCGTAGGCGGCTTGTTCGCGGATATAGGCATCCACCGTCTGGCGGTCATAAACACTTGAGATATGCTTGGCCGAAAGCGCGCGTCCAGGCATGTCGCCATCGATTTCGAACATGATACATCCACGTGCGTCGACCAGCTCGGCAATCTGGTCAAGCACCCTCGGCCAATGGCTCGGGTCCAGGATCGTGTCGTAGATGTCGAGGATTAGTGCCTGCGCACGTTCGTCCATTTAACACAACTCCCAAGAAACCTCCGCCGCCACTACTTTACCCAAGGTAAAGCAGTTTCGGCGCTATTTCCACGCTTTGATTGGGCCATGGTGCGGGTGGGGCTCTGTCTAGGTAATGCCATCACGAGACCGCGAGGTTCTGGTGGAATAGATTTGGGCCGATGTATGCGGCAGAGATCCGCAAACGGCGTCTCGAGGGCATGCGGTCGAGCCATTGACGGTGGCACCTGGACGAGGTGTTCGTGAAGTTCAACGCCGAGACGCGCTACCTTTGGTGCGCTGTCGATTGCGAAGGCGAGGTCTTGGACTCCTTTGTGACGAAGCGTCGAGATTGCAAAGCAGCATTGAAATTCTCAAGAAAATCAATGAAGTACCATGATCGCCCCAAAGTCATGGTGACAGACAAGTTGCGTCCTACGGCGCTGCGATGAAAGTCATTGGCTATGCCGATCGACAAGCAACGGGGCGCACCGTCAGCCGGGTTCGCATCGACGGTGGGGATATCCGTTCGATATGACGGTCAGGCGGGGTCAGACCAGCACGCCCGCGCAGGCTGCGGTCTTTCGGATGTGATCGGCCATGGCCGCCGCCGCCGCCTCGGCGTCTCGCGCCGCAATCGCGCCCGCGATGGCGCGATGCTCGGCGATTGACTGGGTCATCCGGTCCGGCGCCGTGAACGGGATCGGCAAGCGCTGAGTCTCAGTCAGGAAATCGCTCAGCGAATTGTAGGTTTGCAACAGCAAGCTGTTGTTGCAGGCATCCGCAATGCGGCGGTGAAAGGCCAGATCGGCCTCGGCGTTGGCGAGGAAATCCGCATCAGCCCAGGCCTTCTCCATCGCATCGGTGGCCTGGGTCAGCGCGTCGATGTCCGCATGGATCATCGTTCCCGCGACCAGCGCCGCCAGCCGACCTTCAAGCATTATCCGGGTCTCGAACACTTCACGCAGCGTATAATCGTCGGAAAAACGCCAGCGCACATCGCCGCGGCTTGGCCGCGAACCGGGGCCGGTCACGAAGGTGCCACGCGCTGGAAAGGTGCGGACAAGACCCAGAGTTTCGAGGGTCAGCAGCGCCTCGCGTAGCGACGCCCGAGATACACCCAGCTGTTCGGACAGCACCCGCTGCGACGGAATCTTCTGTTCAGCCTTCCATTCGCCGCGCCGGATCAGGTCTTGCATCGTTCGGGCCGCTGACTGTGTTACGGGCCTCAAATCCTGCATCTGCCGCCCTCCCATGTCGCGCTGGTCTTCAGTCATACCGGTGTAGTCCAAAGGATCGTTTCGCGTCCGTATAACATCCACAAGAAATAGGCATTCGCCGCCGTTCAATGCTGGTCATACCGGTCAGACCAGTTTAACCTGTCGGAACAAAACTCAACAGGGGGAATCGCCAAAAATGATACGCAACACATTCAAAGCCATTGCATTCGCGGCTGCCGGTATCGGCGCTTCGGCCGGTTACGTCAGCGCACAAGATCTGACGGTCGGCGCCAACATCGGCAACGTGCCGTGGGAATTCCAGGATGCGAGCGGTGCCAACGTCGGCTTCGAAATCGACCTTGTGAACGAGGTCGCGAAACGTTTGGACAAGACCGTCGCGATCGAGAATATCCCGTTCAACGGTCTCTTTGCCGCCGTGCAATCCGGGCGCATCGACATTGCGATTTCGTCGATCACGATCACCGAAAAGCGCCTGGAATCGGTCAGCTTCGCGCAGCCCTACTATGACAGCGACCAGTCGCTGACGGTGAAGGCGGGCGGCCCGGCCTCGATGGACGAGATGAACGGCAAGATCGTCGGCGTCGACACCGGCTCGACCGGCGACATCTGGGCGACCGAGCATACCGACGAATACGGCCTTGCCTCGATCCAACGGTATGAGGGGCTGGCACCTGCCATGCTCGACTTGGCCGCCGGGCGGATCGACGGCTACATTTCGGATATTCCGGCCCTGCTTTACTACGTCAAGGACAAGCCGGACCTGACGGTGGTTCAGCGCATCACTACGGGCGAGAAATACTCGATGATGTTCGCCCTCGACGCGCCGCTGGCGTCCGAAGTGAACGACGTGCTGACCGAGCTGAAGAACGAAGGCTTCATCGCCGCACTGCACGAGCAGTGGTTTGGCGCCAAGGCCGAAGACACCACTTCGACCGTGATGGTCACGGATATGCCGAAGGCGAAGTGAGCCTGACGGACTGACGGCGACCGGGTCACGCCCGGTCGCCACTTCCACTTTGGCAAGGGCCACGCATGGACATCTTTGAGACCTTCTTCAATGTGGACGTGCTGCTGCGCACCTATCCGCTGTTGCTCAAGGGTCTTTGGGTGACGGTCAAACTGGGTGCGGCAAGTATCGTGGTCGGCCTGGTCTTTGGGCTGGCCCTGGCGCTGATCCGTATCTACGCGAAACGCCCGTTTCGCCTGCTCGCACGGATCTACATCGACATTTTCCGCTCGATCCCGTTGCTGGTTCTCTTGATCATCGTCTACTACGCCTTGCCCTTTGTCGGCATCCGCCTGTCGGGATTCCTTTCGGCGCTGACCGCCCTGTCGCTGGTGTCGGCCGCCTACACCGCCGAAATATTCCGCGCCGGGATCGAGGCGATCCCGAAAGGCCAGTTTGAGGCCTCGGGGGCGCTGGGCCTCAGCTACCGGCATATGATGGCGGACGTGATCTTGCCGCAGGCGATCAAGATCGTGATCCCGCCACTGACCAACAATTCCATCAACGTCATCAAGGACACCGCGCTTGCCTCGGTCGTCGCCATGCCGGACCTCTTGAAACAGGCGACGCAGGCGCAGGCACTGGCGGCGAATCCAAGCCCGCTGATCGGGGCCGCAATCATTTATATCGCCTTCCTCTGGCCGTTGGTGGCTTGGGTGTCGCGCCTTGAACGCCGCTTTGGCGGGGATACGCGCTGATGTCGGGCTTTGTCAGTATCCGCAACCTGCACAAGTCCTTCGGCACGTTCGAAGCGCTGCGCGGTATCGATCTTGAGATAGCCGAGGGCGAGGTGGTGTGCATCATCGGCCCGTCCGGGTCTGGCAAGTCCACATTGATCCGCTGCATAAACCGGCTGGAGGAGTTCTCGGACGATAGCGAAATACGGGTCGCGGATATCCCCGTTGCCGCCGGGCGAACGCTTGCCAAAGTGCGGGCCGAGGTCGGGATGGTGTTTCAATCCTTCAACCTTTTCCCGCATCTGACGGTCCGCCGCAACGTGATGCTGGCACCGATGCGGGTACACAAAGCCTCGGTTGCCGAGGCCACCGAGCGCGCCGACAAACTGTTGAAGCGCGTCGGGATTTCAGAACAGGCCGACAAGTATCCCGGCACGCTGTCGGGCGGCCAGCAGCAGCGCGTCGCCATCGCACGCGCGCTGGCGATGGAACCGAAGGTGATGTTGTTCGATGAGCCCACTTCGGCGCTTGACCCCGAGATGGTGGGCGAAGTCCTCGACGTGATGAAGGCCCTTGCCCATACCGGCGTCACCATGATCGTCGTCACGCACGAGATGGGTTTTGCCCGTCAGGTTGCCGACCGGGTGGTCTTCATGGATGCCGGCGAGGTCGTCGAAATCGGCACCCCAGATCAGATTTTCGGCGCCCCGAAACAAGACCGCACGCGCAACTTCCTCAGCGCGGTCCTGAACCATTGATTCACTGAACAACTTGTTGGAAAGCAATCTGATGATTTCGAACACCCTGACCCTGGATGACACCTTTATCCGCGCCAATTTTCCGGGACTGAACCGTGACTGGGTGCTGATGGACAATGCCGGTGGGTCGCAGATCGTCAAGGGCGCGATTGACCGGATCACCGAGTTTCTGATTGAGCGCAACGTCCAGACCGGTGGCAGCTATGCTGTCTCGCAGGCCGCCGCCGACGCGCTGATGCAGGGCCGTAAGGCGGTGCAAACGCTGGTGAACGCCGCACGCCCGGAAGAGATCGTCTTTGGCCCCTCGACCACACAGTTGATGGCGACGCTGGCGGGCGCCATGCGCAGCCAGTTCAGGCCGGGTGACGAGATCATTCTGACCGTCGCCGACCACGAATCCAATATCGGTGCCTGGGACCGGCTATCTGAGTTTGGCGTGGTGATAAAGTTCTGGCCGGTCGATCCGGTCAGCTACGAAATGCGGCTGGACGATCTTGAAAAGCTGATGACTGACCGCACGCAGCTTGTCTGTGTTCACCATGTTTCGAACATCCTCGGCTCAATCAACCCAATTGCCGAGATCGCCCGCGTTGTCCACGACCGGGGCGCGAAGATTGTCGTCGATGCTGTCGCCTATGCACCGCACCGCGCAATCGACGTGCAGGCGTGGGATGTCGACTACTACGTCTTCAGCCTCTACAAGACCTACGGGCCGCATACGGCTGTCATGTATGGCAAATACGACCTGCTGCGCGATCTCGATGGCATGTATCACTATTTTTACGGCAAGGACGCAGTGCCCGGAAAACTCGAGCCCGGTAACCCGAATTACGAGCTTGCCTATAGTGCGGTCGGGATCGTCGACTACCTGACCGCAACCGGTGAGCGCGCAGGGGCAAAAGGCACGGCCCGAAAAAAGATGGAGACCGCATTTAGCGCAATCACCGCGCGGGAAGATGCGCTGACAGAGCGCTTTCTATCCTGGCTGAACGCCCGCAACGATTGCCGGGTGATCGGCAAGACCGACAACCAGAACTCGACCCGAGTGCCGACCATCGCCTTCAAGATCGAGGGCCGGAACGCGGGCGAAATCGCCCGACGCATGGATGACTTCGGCATCGCTATCCGCTTCGGCGATTTTCATTCGCGTCGGTTGATCGAGGCGCTGGGATTGCAAGATGACGGTGGGGTTCTGCGCGTGTCGATGGTGCATTACAACACGGTGGAACAGGTCGATCAGCTGACCGCAGCGCTGTCGCAACTGATGGCCGACGGTCATCGTTAGGGCGATCAACCATAAGGCGGGCAGGTCGGTTTCGTATCGTCCGCCGCCAACGACCGCCAACCCTTTCCGCTATTTCACGACGTCGCCAAAGCGCATTCGCTTAGCGGGTAATGTCTGGGGAGTGAACATTGTGCGGCCCATCTGACACCACTCGCTCAGCCCACAAATTCGAGCCACTTGCGCTGCAGATAGTTGCTTTCTTCCATGATCGTGCTCCAAAATGAGATCGCCGACATCCGGTCCTGATAGCTGCCACCGGCGCGCCGGTCGCCAATCTTCACGGATATACGGCCGTCCGGGCCGGGCAGCGAGGCCGTGGCGGCTGCGCCTTCATACCAGTAAGCCCACTCGGCCGGCGTCAGGGCATCTCGCAGGGGTTCGGTCACCGACATGTAGTACCCCTGACGCGCCAGAATGGCGCCCGGAGCACCGGAAAGCCACCAGTTCAGATAGGCATAGGCGCGCTCGTGCATGGCGCGATCCAGAGTAGCCGACAGGCACAGGCCTGAGTGCCATCCGCGATAGCCCTC
>JBBKVJ010000241.1:0-6703 GCA_037968375.1 Paracoccaceae bacterium
GCATTCCGCCACTGCCGCCGCCGCCGCCGCCCGGGCGTCGTGATAATTGCCGGTCGCCGATGTCGCCTGCCCGCCGATGCCCAGCGACGGCGCCACCGCGATAGCACCGTAATAGGGCACGCTTTTCGACGCCGCATCGCTTAGCACGGCCACTTCAGCCTCGCTCAGGATGCTTTGCGTATTGATCACCACCTCGGTGCGCCGCTCGTTGAAAAGCATACCGCGCGCCGCGGCGCCGCTTACCACCTCCTGCGCCTCGGCGGCCCCCGCCAAAAGCCCCACCATGGCCGTCACCCGCAAAATCATCATGCCCACTCCCACCTGATCCGATTCCCTGTTGGGCCCAAGATTAACCGCTGCCGCCCGCTCTGGACACCCCCGACGCACGCGGCCTAGGTTCCGCCTGGACACCTGACCAAGGAACCGCACATGACGCTGGACCCCGTTCTTGCCCGCATCGACGCCGACCTCGACGCCGCGACCGAGCGCCTGATGACGCTTTTGCGCATCCCCTCGATCTCGACCGACCCCGCCTACAAGGCCGATTGCGCCCGCGCTGCACAGCTTTTGGCAGTCGATCTGACCGCCATCGGGTTTGACGCCTCGGTGCGTCCGACCCCCGGCCACCCGATGGTTGTGGCCCATGCCGGCGAGGGCGACAGGCACCTGCTGTTCTACGGCCATTACGATGTGCAGCCGGTCGATCCCGTCAACCTCTGGCACCGCGACCCGTTCGATCCCGCGATCGAGGAAACGTCAAAGGGGAAGGTGATCCGTGGGCGCGGCGCAAGCGACGACAAGGGTCAGCTGATGACCTTCATCGAAGCCTTCCGCGCCTGGAAAGCCGTCCACGGCACCCTGCCCGCAAGGATCACGATCTTTCTGGAGGGCGAAGAGGAATCGGGCTCGCCCTCGCTGGTGCCCTTCATGCAAGAAAATGTCGACGAGCTGACCTCGGACCTGGCGATGATCTGCGACACCGGGCTTTTCGACCACGACACCCCTGCCATCACCACCATGCTGCGCGGCCTTCTGGGCGAAGAGGTCACTATCACCGGCCCCGACAAGGACCTGCATTCGGGTATGTATGGTGGTGCTGCGATCAACCCGATCCGGGTGCTGTCCCGGATCATCGCGGGCCTGCATGACGACATGGGCCGGATCACCGTGCCCGGATTTTACGACGGCGTGCCGGAACTGACGCAGAAGATGCGCGACCAGTGGCAGGGCCTGGGGTTCGACCCCGAGGGGTTTCTGAGCGAGGTCGGCCTCAGCGAGCCTGCGGGCGAACAGGGCCGCAGCGTGCTTGAGATGATATGGTCGCGCCCGACATGCGAGGTAAACGGCATCGCGGGCGGCTATGCGGGCGACGGGTTCAAGACCGTGTTGCCCTCGAAGGCCAGTGCCAAGATCAGCTTCCGGCTGGTCGGAACCCAGGACCCGCAAAAAATCCGCGAAGCGTTCCGAACGATGGTCCGCGCCCAGATACCCCGCGACTGCACGGTCACGTTTTCCGGCCACGGCGCCGGCCCCGCCAGCACGATGGCCACCGCCGATCCGGCCTTCGAGAAGGCACGCAAGGCGCTGTCGGAGGAATGGCCCAACGACGCCGCCTTCATCGGCTCCGGCGGCTCGATCCCGATCGCGGGCTATTTCAAGGATATCTTGGGCATGGACGCGATGCTGATCGGCTTTGGCAAGGACGACGACCTGATCCACTCGCCGAACGAGAAATACGACCTCAGGAGCTTTCACAAAGGCATCCGCAGCTGGGCAAGGGTGCTGGCGGCGCTGGCGGGGTAATGCGCGGCGTCGGGTGTAATGGCGGGCTTCAGCCCGCCATCGCGGCATCCGGTCACTTCACACCACCGGCGTCAGGTCTCACTGTCCGCTTCGCGCACATCGACCGACACGGTTAGGCCAAGACATTCAGCCCCGGCACCCTCGAAACTGCCCGATATCGGCGAGGCCTGTTCCGGTGTGCGTGTCGTCGCGACCCGGATCAGGGCGCTGCCCGCAGTAATCCGGTTTGTCGGATCGAACTCGATCCAGCCTTCGCCGGGCACGAAGACATCGGCCCAGGCATGTGTCGCACCCCCGCCAACCGGCGCATCGGGCCCGGTACCCGCATCGTTCAGATAGCCGGTAACGAACCGTGCCGCGAATCCGAACCTGCGCGTCGCCTCCATGAAGAGAAACGCGAAATCTCGGCAGGTGCCCAAGCCCTTGGCGATGGTGTCCGCAGCCGACTGGGTACCCATCTCCTCGCGGCCCGAATACCCGATGTTGCGGTGCAGCATGTGGCTTAACCTGCGCAACAGCAGGAACGCGCTGCCGGACCTGTCGACGAAATGAGCATCAAGCCACCGGTCCAGCACCTCGGCATCTTGCGGGTTCTGCAGCCCCAGATATGGCTGCAAGTCGCGCGCATCGTCCTGGGAATAGATGAATGGATAGGGGCACACATGCGGCCCATCAGACCGCGAGACAAAGTCGGTGACATAGCGGCGCAACAACAGCTCGCTTTCAATAACCAGCCGGTCCGCCGCGCTGTCGAATGTCGCCTCGGCAATCGAATTTCCGAACGTGTCGAAATACCAGCGCAACGTCGCGTGCGGCCGGATCCTCAGAAAGGCATCATCGACCCACAGGTCGTGCCCGTCGCGCGGGCGCAGCATCAACTGGTGCGGATTCAGGATGATCTTGCGGTCGTATTCGTACTCGGTTCTGTGTAGGATGCGCAGAATACGGGACAAGGGAAACCTTTCCGCGATCCGCGCGTTATGAGGGGGCGCGTGATCACTTTGCCAACTTGAACCATCGCCGCCCGTGATCCTGATAACAAGGACGAAGCCATGCTGATCCGTTTTGGATTCGAGATCGATATCGAATGTGCTGCACCGGTGCCGATGCTGCTGGCACTCTCGACGCACAGCGAACTCGACGGTCGCTTGATCGGCAAGGACGAAGTGCGCGGGCCCCGGGACTGCGACAGCCGCAACTACCTCGACCGCTTCGGCAACCGGATCACCCGGATCGTCGCCCCCGCCGGTCCGATGAAACTATGGTCCGATTGCGTCATCGATTTCGACGGCGAGCGCGATCCGCAGATGCCGTCGGCAGCACAGCATCCGATCGCTGATCTGCCCGATGAGGTGCTGCCGTCGCTGCTGGCCAGCCGCTATTGCGACAGCGACAACCTTATCACCCAGGCATGGTCGCTGTTCGGACAGGTTCCGGAAGGCTGGCAGCGGGTGCAGGCGATCACCCTGTTCGTCCACCAACACGTGACCTTCGGCTATCAGTTCGGCCGGGCCACCAAGACCGCGTCCGAGGTGTTTCGCGAAAAGACCGGCGTCTGCCGCGATTTCGCACATCTCGCGATCTCGCTTTGCCGTGCGATGAACATTCCGGCGCGCTATGCCAGCGGTTATCTCGGCGACATCGGCGTGCCCTATTCCGGTGCGGGTGATTTCTGTGCCTGGTACGAGGTTTATTTGGGCGGGCGCTGGTATACGTTCGATGCGCGTTACAACACGCCCCGGGCTGGCCGGATTCTGATGGTGCGTGGTGCCGATGCCGGCGAGGTGGCGATGATCACCTCCTTTGGCAACTATCAGCTGAAATATTTCCGGGTCTGGACCGATCAACTGGAGGATGGGCTGTCGGATGCCGACATCTTGGACCTTCTGCAGACCCGTCCCAACGGCGAGGCGCTGGTCTTCCCGTCTTCGGCACGGGTGGCGTGACGTCAGTTCAGGCGTATGGCTTGGGTGGCCCTCGGTGCCCGTCTTTGCGCGTCGTCGGTTAGGACTGCATGATCATCGCGGTCCTCGTGATCCTGCCCCCGGCGCCGCCGGTGCAGAGTCCCCCACCTGAGGTTAACGGGTTCTAAATTACGTTTTATACCAGATACATATCAACTTTTTCACGCTTGAAACAACACCCCGTTGCACAGACCAGCCCGCTGCCCCAGAATGCGTCGAACTCCGCTGCCCCGAGGACCAAATGCCCTTCTCCCGCCAGATCAAGATCGCCCCCTCGATCCTCGCCGCCGATTTCGCCGATTTCGGCGCCGAATGCCGCGCCATCGAGGCTGAGGGCGCGGACTGGGTCCATATCGACGTGATGGACGGCCATTTCGTGCCGAACATCACCTTTGGCCCGGCGACGGTGAAGGCGCTTCGCCCGCACGTCAAAACCGTCATGGACGTGCATCTGATGATCGCCCCGGTCGATCCCTATATCGACGCCTTCGCCGAGGCTGGTGCCGATATCCTGACCGCCCATATCGAGGCCGGCCCGCATATCCACCGCACCTTGCAGGCGATCCGGGGCGCGGGCATGAAGGCGGGTCTGGCACTGAACCCCGGCACCGGGACGGGCGCGGTGGAACACCTCCTCGACATGATCGATCTGGTCTGCGTGATGACCGTCAACCCCGGTTTTGGCGGGCAAAAATTCATCCATAGCCAGATCGACAAGACCCGCCGCCTGCGCCAGATGATCGGCGACCGGCCGATCCATATCGAGATCGACGGCGGCGTCGACCCAACCACGGCGCCCCTGGTCGCAGCGGCAGGCGCCGACGTGCTGGTCGCAGGCTCCGCCGTGTTCAAGGGCGGATCGGTCGACAACCCCAGCCCCTACGGCGCCAACATCGCTGCGATCCGTGCCGCCGCCGAAGATGCCCGGAGGGCCGCCTGATGGCCGCCACGCCACTGGTCTGCGACTTCGGCTGGACGCCGCCGGATTTCGCGCTGCCCGCCACCGATGGCAAGACCTACCGACTGGATGACATCGCAGGTCCAAAAGGCACGCTTGTCATGTTCATCTGCAACCATTGCCCCTACGTGATCGGCGCGCTCGACCGCATCCTCGCCGCCGCGCAGGACCTGCAGGCGATGGGCATCGGCACAGCCGCGATCTCGGCCAATGACGCCGCCGCCTACCCCGACGACAGTTTTTCCAACATGCAGCGCCTGGCCAGGACTCACGATTTCCCGTTCCCCTATCTCCACGACGAACCCCAGGCCACGGCCCGCGCCTGGAACGCCGCCTGCACCCCGGATTTTTTCGGCTTCAACGCGGCGATACAGTTGCAATACCGGGGCCGCCTCGACGCCGCAGGCCAAAATTCCGCGCCGCCCGGAATGCGCCGCGAGCTTGTCGAGGCGATGCAGGCCATCGCCGCAACCGGCAAAGGCCCGCAAGACCAGACCCCCAGCATCGGCTGCTCGATCAAATGGAAGGCCGCGTGACCCAGGCACAGCCTCTCACCCGCTTCTTTCGGTCGCAAATATTCTCGGGGGGGCCCGGCCGCAGGCCCGGGCGGAGGGCAGACAGCCCCCCTGCAACGCCCACTGCAGGCACACCATGATCCCGGTCATCTTCGACCTCGACGGCACCCTGATCGACAGCGCCCCCAGCATCCACCAGGTGGCCAACGATGTGCTTGCAATCAAGGATCAGCCGCCGCTCGACCTCGCCCTGATCACGTCATTCATCGGCAACGGCGTGGGCGTTCTGGTTGGGCGGGTGCTAAAGGCGCGTGGGATCGACGGCGATCCCGATCTGAACCGCTGGATGATCGGTGAATTCGTCGCCCGCTACGAGTGCCAGCACGCGCTGACCACCCTCTATCCCGGCGCTGCCGAGACTCTGGCCGCCCTCACCCATGCCGGTCATCCGCTCGGGCTTTGCACGAACAAACCGCTTGGACCGACGCGCACAACGCTGGCGCATTTCGGTCTGGCCGAGACCTTTGCAACGATCGTCTGCGGCGACAGCCTCGCGACACGCAAACCGCACCCCGCACCGCTTTTGCACGCGGCGCAGGCGCTTGGGGTGGGCAAACCGATCTATGTCGGCGACAGCGAAGTCGATGCCGAGACCGCCGTGCGGGCAGAAATACCCTTCGCGCTTTTTACCGGCGGCTACCGAAACAACCCGCCCGAGGCGATTCCGCATCAGGCGCGGTTCGATCATCATCGCGATCTGCCCACGCTGATCGTTAGGATGGCTGCCAGGGCCGCCTGACCCTCGCCCGTACCGCCCCCGTGCAATCCGCGCGCGTCTCAAGGCTGGTCGGATTGCGAGAAATGCGCCGAGAGGTTGTCGAAGAACTGCGCCGAAAGCTTCTTCGCCGTGCCCTGCACCAGACGGCTGCCCAGCTGCGCCAGCTTGCCGCCGATCTCGGCCTTCGCGGTATAGCTCAGCCGCGTCGCGTCGCCTTCCTCCGTCAGATACACATCGGCGCCACCCTTGGCAAAACCGGCAACCCCGCCGTTGCCCTCGCCAGACAGCGAGAAATGTTCGGGCGGATTGTCCGAGTTCAGCACCACCTTGCCCAAAAACCGCGCCTTCACCGGGCCGACCTTCAACAGCACCTTGGCCACCAGATCGGTGTCCGAGGTCATGGTCAGCTCTTCGCACCCCGGAATGCATTTCTTCAGGACCTCGGGATCGTTTAAAGCCGCATAAACCGCAGCGCGCGGCGCCGGGATCACGATCTCGTCTTGCAGGTCCATGTCGGCTCCAATCCTGTTCCAGCACCGCCACTCTTGCGCACCATGTTCTGATCCGCCGCGCAGGCCCTCATATCAAGAAAGCAACGTGTGCGACGCCGTTCTCAGCCTTCGGGGCTGCCCATCCCGCCCGGCGTCGGCGTCATCACCGTTACCGCCTCGCCCGCCTCCAGCAC
>JBBKVJ010000242.1:0-4284 GCA_037968375.1 Paracoccaceae bacterium
GTCGCGGCCCCCGGCCCCGACGCTGGCGGGCTATCGATGGGCGAACCTGTTGCCGGCGAGGCCGGTCTTGGCACGCCCTATGTGAAAGAAGAGCACGGCGACTGGCAGATCCGCTGCATCCGCACCGACAATCCCAGCGATCCGTGCCAGCTGTATCAGCTTCTGAGTGACGGCGACGGCAATGCGGTCGCGGAATTCGCGATTTTCCCGCTGATGCCGCCGCAGGGCGATGCGATTGCCGGCGGCACGATCATCACGCCCCTCGAGACGCTGCTGACCCAGGCGGTCACGCTGGTTGTCGACGGTGGCGAGCCGCGCCGCTATCCGTTCACATTCTGCACCCAGTCCGGTTGTTTCGCGCGGCTTGGCTATGCCGCAGCCGACGTGACCCGCTTCAAGCGCGGCGCCAAGGCCAATGTCACCATCGTGCCGGTGCTGGCCCCCGATCAGAAGATCACATTGAACCTGTCGCTGTCCGGCTTTACCGCCGGCTTCGACGCTCTGGACGTGTTGATGAAGGAACAGGCGGCGACCGCCCCGCAACCGGGTGCTGCGGCGCCCGCTGCACCGGCGGCCACCACAACGCCGTGACTATGAACCTCAGGCGCGCTTCAACGCGATCACCGCGTTGAAGCCGCCAAACGCGAAGGCGTTCGACAAAACCGCCGTCGCCTTGGCCTGCCGCGCCACGTTCGGCACCACATCCAGCGCGCATTCCGGATCAGGCTCTTCATAGCCGATGGTCGGCGCGATCACGCCGTGCTTCAGCGCCAGGATGCAGGCCAGCAACTCCACCGCGCCGGTGCCGCCGATCAGATGACCATGCATCGACTTGGTCGAGGAAATCATCAGCCGGTCGGCATGATGACCGAAGGCATGTGCCACGGCGGCGCACTCGGTCTTGTCGTTGGCCGCAGTTCCGGTGCCGTGGGCGTTGATATAGCCGACATCTTCGGGGTTCAGGCGCGCGTCGCGCAACGCGCCCGTGATCGCGCGTTCCGCACCCTGCATCGACGGCATCACGATATCGCCCGCGTCCGAGGTCATCGCAAAGCCCACCACCTCGGCCAGAATCTCCGCCCCGCGCTTTTTTGCGTGGCTCATTTCCTCGAAGATGAAAACCGCGGCACCTTCGCCCTGTACCATGCCGTTGCGGTTGGCCGAGAACGGGCGGCAGGCGTCTTTCGACATCACGCGCAACCCCTCCCAGGCCTTCACGCCACCGAAGCACAGCATCGATTCCGACCCGCCGGTGACCATCGCCTGCGCCATGCCCGAGCGGACCATGTGGAACGCCTGCCCCATCGCATGGTTCGAACTGGCACAGGCGGTGGCGACGGTGAACGACGGGCCCTTGAGGTTCCATTCCATACTGACGTGACTGGCCGCCGCATTGTTCATCAGCTTTGGCACGACGAAGGGATGGACCCGGTTCTTGCCCTCTTCATAGACGCTGCGGTAATTCTCGTCCCAGGTGTTCACGCCACCACCCGCCGTGCCCAGAACGACACCCGATCGGGTGGCAAGCTGACCGTCGAAGACCAGCCCGGACTGCTCGATTGCCTGTTTCGCGGCCAGCACGGTGAATTGCGTGAACTTGTCGTAGAGGGCGATCTGCTGGCGATTGAAATGCGCCTCGGGGTCCCAGTCGTGGACCTGACCGCCGATCTTGATCGCCAGCCGGTCAACGTCACGGAAATCCAGCTCGGTAATGCCGCAGCGGCCTTCGCGGAACGCATCATAGGTCGCGGCCACATCTTGGCCAAGCGCGTTGATCGTGCCCGCTCCGGTGATGACGACGCGTTTCATGCGGGCTTGGCGGCCACCAGGTTCTCGACCGCCCTGACGACGGCGGCGACCGAGGAGATATCGAAATCGTTTGCGTCGGGATTGTTGGCGTTGAACGGCACCTGAATGTCGAACGCCTCTTCGATGGCAAAGATCGCCTCGACAAGGCCGAGGCTGTCGATCCCCAACTCTTCAAGGGTCGAGGTCATCTGCACGTCCGAGACCTCAAGCACCGCCTGTTCGGCAATGATCGCGATCACCCTGTTCTTGATACTGTCAGCCATATCGCTTGTCCCTGCAGGGGTCCGGGACGCTCATTTAGTCACTCTCGCCCTGCTTTGAAACCGCTTTTTGCAACGCTGCGACGGCGGCGGCCAGGCGCGGCAGGCGACGCAGCGCCTTTTGCATCTCGACATGGGTTTCCATCTTGACCGCCGGAGAGCCGAGGATCACCCGGCCCGCAGGCACGTTGGTGAACATCTTGGTGCCGCCGCCGGCAATCACGTCATCGCCGACAAAGATGTTGTCGTTGACGCCGCACTGACCAGCCAGCACCACCCGGTTGCCGATCCGCGCCGAGCCCGCGATGCCGACCTGCCCGCACAGTAGGCAATCCTCGCCCACCGTCACGTTGTGGCCGATGTGGACGAGGTTATCGAGCTTGGTGCCGCGCCCGATACGGGTCGCGCGGATCGTGCCCCGGTCAATCGCGCAATTTGCACCGATCTCGACATCGTCACCGATCTCGACCCCGCCCAGCGAATGGATGCGTAGCCAATGCTGGCCGGTGATCTCGCCGCGATGGCCAAGGGTTTCGCGAATCTCCTCGACGCCCGATTTCTCTTCGGTCACGAAGGAAAATCCGTCGGCGCCAATCACCGAACCGGGTTGCGCGATGCAGCGGTCGCCGATGATGACACCTTGTCCGATCCGGACGCCAGCGTGGATCAGGGCGCAATCGCCGATCTGGGTTTCACGGCCGATGCTGACATGCGCGGCGATCTGGGCATCCGCACCGATCCTGACGTCGGCGCTGATCACCACGAAGGGCCCGATGGCGGGGTTGGTGCCGATCCGTGCGGTGGGGTCGATCACGGCGGTGGCGTGAATGCCGGGGGCGATGCCGGGGCCGCTGTCAAGCATCCGGGTCAGACCCGACATGGCCAGACGTGGGCGCGGCGCGAAGATCGCGGCCTGCAGGCCAAGCGCCCGCCAATCCGCACCCTGCCAGAGGATGGCCGCGCGGGCCTGGCCTTGCGCCAGCCGATCCGCGTAATCAGGGTTCATCGCCAGTGCCAGATCGTCCGGCCCTGCCGCCTGCGGCTCGCTAGCACGCGCAATGATCAGGCCAAGGTCGCCCTCGGCCTGCGCCCCCAGCGCCTCGGCGATCTCGGCGATGCTATGCGGCATGGTCCTGCTCCTGCCGGGCGGCAGACGCTCCGACGGGCCGGGATTTACCCCCCCGCGCCGCGAAACGCCACCCCGGCGTCGATCAGCGCGTCGAAGAGACGGGCATCGCGGCCATACATGTCGCGGCGATACTGCATTTTGCCATCGGCCCAGCTGAACGCGGTGAAATAGACCAGATGCACGGGGATATGGGCGTCGATATCAACCCGGGTCTGCGCCCCCGACTTCAAGATCCGGTCGAAATAGGGCTTGGGGTCATCCCTCTGCCGCTCGAGCAGGTGATAGGCAAGCCCGAAGGGATCATCCAGTCGGATGCAGCCCGAGGAATAGTCGCGCTGTTCGCGCGCAAACAGCTCTTTGGCGGGTGTATCGTGCAGATAGATCGCATAGGCGTTCGGGAACATGAACTTGACCCGGCCAAGGGCGTTTCGCGCGCCTGGCGCCTGCCGGACGGTGAACGGAAAATTGCGAGCAGTATAGGCCGAAAAGTTGATCGCCGAGCGCGGCACGACGCGGCCGCTGCGGTCGATTATCTGCAGATAGCTGGCTGCGTTCGGATTGGCCTGCATCCGGGGCAGGTAATCGCGGCCAAGGATCGAACGCGGCACGGTCCAGTCCGGATTGACCTCCATGTATTCCATCTCGTCGGAAAACTCGTAAGTGCGCTTGTCGGCCTGGCGTTCGCCGACCACGGCACGGGTCTGGAAGGTGATCTTGCCGTCGTCGAAGACGCGGGCGTGGTAGTCGGGCAGATTGACCCAGACGTGCCGCTTGCCCAGACCGCCCTCGATATTCATCCAGCGCTCGCGCTCAAGCGCGACAATCACCGATTTCAGCCGGTCTTCGGGGCCGAGGTTGATCTCGGCCATCGTCGCACGTCCGGCAATTCCGTCGGGTTCGATCCCGTGATCGGCTTGAAACGCGCGCACTGCCGAGGTCAGCGCGGCATCGTAGGAGGCGGCCGCCGAGCGTGGCAGGTAGCCCATCTTCATCACACGATTGCGCAGCGCCACGACATCCGCGCCGGTGGCACCGGGTTCCAGCGCCGAGGCCGACACCTGCGCCGCCCAGCCGCCGGTCTTGACC
>JBBKVJ010000243.1:0-15386 GCA_037968375.1 Paracoccaceae bacterium
GCCGCCGTCGCCGCGTCAGACCACGCGGCCAGGGCCGCCGCATGGGCCGAAACTGGTCATGGCCCGGCACGGATCAGCACGTATGGCGGTCTGGGCAGTGGGTCTCATGTCAGCGACGCGGTCAGGACAGGCAGGTGCAGCCGATAGCGCAGAAGCAACCGTTGGCTGTCCGGCGCGAGGCGACGGCGGCCGTGCAACACCTTGCGATTGTTCACCAACAGCACATCGCCCGGCTTTAACCGACTCCAGTAGTTAATCGCCCTATCGCGCAGCACCGCGTCAGGTGCCCCGATCGCCACAGAATGCACTTCGGATATCGGCGCGCCAGCCTGGGCCGAACGCAGGATTTGATGCCGGTAGTAGCGGATCGCCGGACTGTCCCAGAGCCACCCGAAAGCACGTCGTTGCCCGACCCGCCGATCAGCGTATCATCGCCGTCACTGCCCAGCAGCGTGTCATCGCCCGCTCCGCGATCCAGCCTGTCGTTGCCAGCCGCGCCCGACAGGATGTCGTTGGCGCCGCTGTCACCGGTCAGCGTGTTGGCATGCGCCGAGCCGGTGATGTTCTCGATGCCGCTTAACGTGTCGCCCTGCGCCTCGCCGCCGCTGCCCGTGGCCATATTGACGTTCACGCCAGAGGTCGAATTGCTAAAGATCTCGGTATCGATGCCGGTGCCGCCGATCAGCAAATCCGCGCCCGTCCCGCCCTGAGCTGATCGTTGCCGGCGCCGGCATTGATCGTGTCATTCGGCGCGCCGCCATAGAGGATGTCGGCCAGATTGCCGCCGAGGATATTGTTCGGATCGTCGGGGCCTTAGCTGGTATCGGCGATGGCACTATGTCTGGGCTCGTTGCCTGACGAGTCATCGCCGCCGCCGAAGATTTCGAAATTGCTGCTGATCTTTTACGTGACGCCGGATTGCAGTTCCTTGCTGGTCAGCCAGCCGACATGGTTGCCCGCGATCTCCATCCGGTACAGCGTGATCGTGCTGCCATCGGGGGCGACCAGGGTGCGGGCATCCTCGACATAGATCCGCCCCGAGACGACATTAAATGACGGGACGGACTATCCGACGCGGATGGGCATTGGGAACCACTTTCGCGGCAATCCAGCCCGCAATTTGTCACGCAAAACGGCTAATTAACCATTAAGCCGAGGCGATTGCGCCCATCCTGGGGTGCCGACGAGCCGCCCTTGCCTGACAAGGTCGGCTCGCTAACCGCCTGAAGCACAAGGCCAAAATCCTGCACCCGATAGTCTCGAGCGCACTGCGGCCAATCTCACTCTGCGGCCAGCGCACCTTCCGCCTTTTCGACCCGCACTGCCGCGAACTTGAACTCGGGGATCTTCCCGAACGGATCAAGTGCCGGATTGGTCAGGATATTCGCCGCCGCTTCGACGAACGCAAACGGCAAAAAGACGTTGTCTTCGGCTATCCCTCGGTCCGCCCGCGCCATCACCGTGACCGATCCGCGCCGGGTGGTCAGGCGGATCATGCCGCCCGGTTCGACACCCAGATTGCGTAGGGTCTTCGGGTTCAGCGAGCAGTTCGCCTCCGGCTCAAGCTGGTCCAGCACGCTGGCGCGGCGGGTCATCGAGCCGGTATGCCAGTGCTCAAGCTGCCGTCCGGTGATCAGCACGAAGGGATAGTCCGCATCCGGCACTTCGTCGGGCGCGACCACATTTGCGGGCGTGAACCTTGCCCGCCCGTCCTTGCGCGGAAAGCCGTCGCCAAAGACGATGGGCTGACCGGGGTCTTCGGGCGTCAGCGACGGATAGGTCACCGCGCCTTTCTCAAGCCGCTCCCAGGTGATGTTGTCGAGGCTTTTCATGTTCTGCTTCATCTCGACGAAGATCTCGCGCGGATGGGTATAGGTCCAGCCCAGACCCAGCCGTTTCGCCAGTTCGACCTCGATCCACCAGTCCTCTTTCGCCTCACCCGGGGGCGACACCGCCGGGCGGCCCATCTGCACCTGCCGGTTGGTGTTGGTCACCGTGCCGGTCTTCTCGGCCCAGGCACTGGCAGGCAGGATCACGTCGGCATAGTTCGCGGTCTCGGTCAGAAAGATGTCCTGCACCACCAGATGATCCAGCTTGGCCAGCGCGTCACGGGCGTGATCAACATCGGGGTCCGACATCGCCGGATTCTCGCCAAGGATATACATCCCCTTGATATCGCCCGCATGGATCGCGTCCATGATCTCGACCACCGTCAGGCCCTTCTGGTTCGAGAAATCGCCCGATCCCCAGACATCCGTAAAGGCCGAGCGCACGCCGTCGTCGGTGACGCTTTGGTAGTCCGGCAGGAACATCGGAATCATCCCGGCGTCGCTGGCGCCCTGCACGTTGTTCTGCCCGCGCAGCGGATGCAGCCCGGTGCCCGGTCGCCCCACCTGCCCGCACATCAGCGCCAGGGAAATCAGACAGCGCGAGTTGTCGGTGCCGTGAATGTGCTGCGAAATCCCCATGCCCCAGAATATCATTCCGGCCTTGGCCCCGGCGAAGGTCCGCGCCACATCGCGCAGCACCTCGGCCTCGATGCCGCAGATCGCGGCCATCTTCTCGGGCGAAAAATCCTTCAGATGGTCTTTCATCGCCTCCCAGTTCTCGGTGAAGGCCTCGATATACTGCCGGTCGTAAAGCTGTTCCTCGACGATCACATGCATGATTGCGTTCAGCATCGACACATCGGCGCCCGGTTTGAACTGCAGCCGGTGCGTGGCATAGCGTTTCAGCCCGACGCCGCGCGGGTCCATCACGATCAGCTTGCCGCCGCGCTTTGCGAATTGCTTGAAGAAGGTCGCGGCGACGGGGTGGTTCTCGATCGGGTCGGCACCGATCACGATCGCCACGTCGGCATTCTCGATCTCGTTGAAAGTGGCGGTCACCGCCGCCGAGCCGACGTTTTCGAGAAGTGCCGCGACCGACGACGCATGACACAGCCGGGTGCAATGATCGACGTTGTTGTGACCAAAGCCCTGCCGGATCATCTTCTGGAACAGATAGGCCTCTTCATTGGAACATTTGGCCGAACCGAAGCCGGCAATCTCGCGCCCGCGGCCCTTCATGCCGTTCGCGGCAAAGTCCAGCGCCTCGTCCCATGACGCCTCGCGGAAATGGGTCAGGACGTTGGCCGGATCGACGTTCAGCCCCTTGGCGGGCGCATCGGTGCGCCGGATCAGCGGCTTGGTCAGCCGGTGCTTGTGGTCGATGTAGTCGAACCCAAAGCGGCCCTTGACGCACAGCCGGTTCTCGTTCGCCGGGCCGTTGATGCCCTCGACATACTTGATCTTGCCGTCCTTGATCTTGAACGACAGCTGACAGCCGACGCCGCAATAGGGACAGACGCTTTCGACCTCACTGTCGAAATCCTTGCTGTCACCCTGTTGCTGGTCGTCCAGCACTGTCGCGGGCATCAGCGCCCCGGTCGGACAGGCCTGCACACATTCGCCGCAGGCGACGCAGGTCGACAGGCCCATCGGGTCGTTCATGTCGAACACGATCTCTTCGGTGCGACCGCGCCCGGCCATGCCGATCACGTCATTGACCTGTACCTCGCGGCAGGCCCGAACGCACAAATTGCAATGGATGCAGGCATCCAGATTGACCCGCATCGCCACATGGCTGTCGTCCAGCAGCGGCACCTTTTGCGGCTCGACCTTCGGGAACCGGCTGTCGGACACACCGGCCATCACCGCCATATCCCAAAAATGCGACGACGCGTCATGGCGCACTTCGGGCTGGTCGGCAACCAGCAATTCGATCACCAGCTTGCGCGACTTTTCGGCCCGCGCACTGTCGGTGGTCACCTTCATTCCGTCCGCGACGGGCCGGATGCACGAGGCCACCAGCACCCGCTCGCCCTCGACCTCGACCATGCAGGCGCGGCAGTTGCCGTCGGGGCGGTAGCCGGGTGCCGGTTTGTGACACAGATGCGGGATCGTCAGGCCCTTGCCCTTGGCCGCCTCCCAGATCGTCCAGCCCTCGGGGACAGTGACGTCCTTGCCGTTGAGATTGAATGTGACCATCTTGACTTGCGCGCCATCGGGCATCTCAGATCTCCTCGCCAAAATGTTTCATCACCAGCCGGATCGGGTTCGGCGCCGCCTGCCCCAGCCCGCAGATCGAGGCATCGGCCATCACGTCGCAGAGGTCAGCCAACAGCCCCTGATCCCAGGTGTCGGCCTGCATCAACTTGACCGCCTTCTCGCAGCCGGTCCGGCAGGGCGTGCACTGGCCGCAGCTTTCATCCTCGAAGAACCGCAGCATGTTCAGCGCCGCGTCGCGGGCCCGATCCTTGTCGGACAGGACCACGACCGCCGCAGAGCCGATGAACGATCCCAACGGCTGCAACGTGTCGAAATCCAGCGGCACGTCATTTATCGACGCCGGCAGCAACCCCGACGACGGCCCGCCCGGCTGATAGGCCTTGAACACATGCCCCTCGGCCATGCCGCCTGCCGCCTTGATGACATCGGTGATCGTTGATCCGGCGGCCAGCAGATAGACCCCGGGTGCGGCCACCCGGCCCGACACCGAATAGGACCGCAAACCCTTGCGCCCGTTAAGCTCGGTCGCGTTCAGTACCGACGGCCCCTCGCGACAGACCCGGGTGACCCAATGCAGGGTCTCGACGTTATGCACCAGCGTCGGGCGGTCGAAGACACCCACCTGCGCCACATAAGGCGGCCGGTGACGCGGCAGGCCGCGCTTGCCTTCGATGCTTTCGATCATCGCGCTTTCTTCACCACAGATATAGGCCCCCGCACCCCGGCGCAGGTCGATGTAGCCGGGGCAGACAATACCGTCATCTTCCAGCGCCGCGATCTCGCGCCGCAAGATCTCCAGCACCGCGGGATATTCGTCGCGCATGTAGATGAAACAGGTCTTGGCCTCGACCGCCCAGGCGGCGATCAGCATGCCCTCAAGGAAAAGATGCGGCACCCGTTCAAGGTAATAGCGGTCCTTGAACGTCCCCGGCTCGCCCTCGTCGCCATTCACGGCCAGATAGCGCGGGCCTGAATTGCCGCGCACAAAGCCCCACTTCTTTCCCGCCGGGAAACCGGCGCCGCCCAACCCGCGCAACCCGCTGGCTGCAACCTTGGCCTGGACCGCCTCCCAATCGCCGGACCGGCGCAGGGCGACCAAGGCGGCGTAGCCTCCGTCAGCGCGATACGCCTTCAGCGCCTGATAGTCCGGCAGATGCGCGTGAGTGTCGTCCGCCGCAATCGCCGCCTGCACTTTGCCGATCGTGGCGTGGTCGATGTGGTTATGTCCGATCTCCAGCACTGGTGCTGTGTCGCAGCGACCCATGCAGGGGGCGCGCAGCACGCGGACCTGATCCGGATCAAGCCCGTCCTGCAGCGCCGCCTTCAGCGCCGCCGCCCCCGCCAGTTCGCAAGACAGGGAATCGCAGACCCGGATCGTCAAGGCTGGCGGTGGTGCTTGGTCTTCCTTGACCACATCGAAATGGGCATAGAAGGTCGCCACCTCGTAAATCTCGGCCTGTGCCATCCGCATCTCTTCGCTCAGCGCGCGCAGATGCGCCGCCGACAGATGGCCATAGCGATCCTGAATCAGATGCAGATGCTCGATCAGAAGATCGCGGCGGCGGGGTCGGCCGGCCAGCAGGGCCTGGATGTCGTCCAGCGCCTGATCGTCCACCTGACGGCCCTTGGGTGTGCGTCGGCCCTTGCCCTTGCCGGATTTCCAAACGCCTTTTCGATCATCCAACGGTGCCATGCGATCCTCCCGAGTGCCGCTTTGAAATGTCATAAGGTGAAGATATCGTCAAATCTCATTACTTACATATGCGATAAGCTTTGCTTATCGTCCATCCATCTCTAATACCCGCCGCAACGCCTCGACCGTGGCCAGTCCCGGGGCGCGGGACGGGGTGACCAGACAGATCGACTTGGTCAGTTCCGGCCCGGTTAGCGGCAACACGACGGTCCCGGCCAGATCGCCCAATGCCTCGACCAGCACGCGCGGCAGGATCGTCGCGGCCAGACCTTCGCGCGCCATGACCAGCGATGTGGTGAAGCCGTTGGTTTCGGCCACCACCTGCGGCTGCGCGCCGATTTCGATGAACATCCGGTCCAAGATCCGGCGATTCTGCATATGCGGGTCCAGCAGGCTTAGTGGCAGTGCTGCCGCCTCTGCCCATGTCACGGTGCCGGTCTTGCGCGGCGCCATTGCCACTGGCACCAGCAGAACGTAGCCCTCATCATACAGCCACTCAACCCGCATCAGATCGCGCGACACGGAATCCTCATAGGTGATCCCGGCATCGACCGAGCCTTCGTCGATGCGTTGCTGGATCAGCAGCGAGGTGGTCGACTCGATCCGCACTACGATCCCCGGATAGCTGCCATGCAGCCGGATGCACAGGCGTGCGGCATGGGCCAGCGCCGTCGGCACCACCCCCAGCGTCAAGGTTCCGCTGACCTGGCCATCGGCGGCGCTGACCTCCTGCTCCAGCGCCCTGGCCTCTTCCAGGATCACCCGGGCGCGGCGGACGACGATCTCGCCTTGCTCGGTAAAGCCCAAAAACCGGTTGCCGCGCCGCACGATGGCGACGCCAAAGCGATCTTCCAGATTGCGGATGCGCATGGAAAACGCTGGCTGCGAGATGTTGCAGGCATGCGCCGCCTTGGCGAAATGCCGGTGCTGTGCCAAGGCGATCAGCAGTTGCATATCACGCAGCTCGATCATCGAAATTCCTTATGCGTTGGGCAGACGGCTTTCTGTCTGAGGCTGGTCTTGCTACAAGATCGCGGTGGATCAGGTCGGGAAAAATACAGTGCAAAACGAGATGAAGACAGTCGAAATGAACGGGGTCGGTGACGCCGATGTGCTGATCGTCGGACGCCGGGCCGTGCCGCAGGTCGGCGCAACCGAGGTTCTGGTGCGCGTCGTCGCCGTCGGTGTCAACGGCCCCGATCTGGTGCAGCGTCGCGGCCATTATCCGCCGCCGAAGGGCGCGTCGGACCTGCTGGGGCTGGAGGTTGCCGGTGAGATCGCAGCCGTCGGCGATGCGGTTGATGGCTGGCGTGTCGGCGACCCGGTCTGCGCGCTGACCAATGGCGGCGGCTATGCCGAATATGTCGCCGTCGATGCGGGCCACTGCCTGCCGATCCCGCAGGCGGTATCCGATGTTGATGCGGCGGGGTTGTGCGAAACCTATTTCACCGTGTGGAGCAACCTGTTCTTCGACCGCGAGATCGCCAAGGGCGGCCTTTTGCTGGTCCACGGTGGCGCCGGGGGCATCGGCTCGACGGCGGTTCAGCTGGGCCACGCACTTGGCCTGCGGGTCTTCACGACCTGTGCCAGCGACGGCGACTGCGCTTATGCCGCAGCGCTGGGCGCGGAGCGGGCGATCAATTTCAAAGACGAGGATTTTGTCGATGTAGTCCGCGCGGCGGGTGGCGCCGATCTGATACTCGACATCATCGGCGGCGACTACGTGGCGCGCAACATCAAGGCCGCCAACCCCGACGCGCGCATCGTCCAGTTGGCGTTCAACGCCGGTTCGAAGGTCGAGATCAACCTGATGCCGATCATGCTCAAACGGTTGGTCTACACCGGCTCGACCCTGCGGTCGCGACCCGAGGCGTTCAAGACGGCGGTCGCCGCGAACCTGCGCGACGTCGTCTGGCCGCTGTTCGGCGAGAGCCGACTGAAGACGCTGACCCATCAGGTATTCCCATTCGAAGAGGCGGCGGCGGCGCACCGGATGATGGAAACGGCAGCACACCGCGGCAAGTTACTGCTGTCGCCCCGGGCCTGACGCGCGCCCGGCCCTCAGGCCCCGCCCCAGCTGCCCACGGTGAATTTCCGTTCGCTGTCGAAATCCGGCGCGGGCTTGGTCCCGTTCTCGCAGCCGCCAGTGCCGCCATAGGCCGCTTCGAATGACTCCTTGCCGAAGAATCCGCCGACCTCGTAATCGCATCTGCCGTTCCGCGTGTGGCCAAGGATTTCCAGGGTGTCGAACCGCGCAAAGGTCACGTCCGATATCCGTTCGATGCAATCGGCCAGGATATCCGCCCCGGTTTCCGTGGTCTTGGGAAACACCTCGTCAGGACTGCGCGCATTGACGTTGATCCGCTGATAGCGGCCCAGCCTGCGCATGCAGTCCATGTCGAGAATGGTGATCTTGTCGTTCCAGCCAAACGCCACCGTGCGGGGCCGCTTGCCGAGCGCAACGCTGTTGTCGAGAAACTCGAAATGAACCTTTTGCCGCTCTTTCCTTATCCAGTTGAAGAACAGTTGCGGCATCCCGGTATAGGCTTCGATGTTGTGATAAAGCAGGTCGTCGACCGCCTTGTAGCGCCCGGTTTCGATGCCGCGTTTCCAAGCCCGTTCGACCGTATCGGCGGGCGGGGTGATGATGAAGAACATGAACACCGTGTCGCCGAACCGGCTAAGCAGGCGCCCATCGGCCTGACCTTGGGCCGCAGCCTCAAAACTGTCGAAGCGGAACCGGTCGATCAGCAGGTGCGGCATTTCCTGCCGGGCGGCCTTTTCTTCCATGTAGCCGTCAAGCTTCTTGTCGATGATCTCCAGCTCCTGACCGGTCAGCATTGCGGCATATTTGGAATCCGCGCCAAGGCTTTGATAATCTAGCAAAAACTTGCGCCAGTAATCCGGGCTGACCAGGGCAAAATCCTCCCACGGCACGCCCAGCCGTTCCGCCAGCTGGCGCTGCAGCGGGCGGATGGTGCTTTTGCCGGCGGCCGAGGCGCCCTTGACGTTCAGCACCACCGGCGCTGACTGGTAGGGCAGATAGCGGAACCCCTCGGCCTTGGCCGCCGCGCGGATGATCGGGTCGATCATCTCACCGATCCAGCGGCTGCCGAGGACATTGCAGATGCGGCTGGCGGCAAGCCGCACGACCAGCGCCTTGTCGGCCATCAGCCGCCCGCGTTGTCCCACAATACCCGCAACGATCGTGTGCAGGCCCTGCAGGCAGGCCAGATCGAACCGATCGTCGGCACTGTCCATCGCATCGCGCCATTCCGATAGCGCAAGAATTTCGGGCAGGGTGCTTTCGACCGGCGTGGCCTGCTTGTGGCCCAGAATCCGGGCAAGCAGTCCCGGCCTGCCCTGCGGTGTGGCCGCGACGCGGGCCAGCACATCGCGGTCGATCAATGCGCCCAGCCTTTGCTCGACCCGCTGACGCAGATCGGCAAAGTCGCGTTCCAGCGCCGGCATCCGGGGCAGGACATGGCCGGTCAGAATGCGTTCGGCCATGCCGCGCAGGCTGAGGCCCAGATCCTCGTAATTCGGACCGTCCGGCACGTGAAGGTCTGCGGTGACCCGGATCAGGATCTCGTGCACCGCCAGCCGCCCGAGCTTGAAGGCGACCATGTCGTGCGGCTTCAGCCCGCAGAAATCGGCGGACTCTCTGGCCTCGGCATAGGCGACATCGGCGTTTTCGGGGCTGTAGAGCGTCACCAGCGGCATCAGGCGCGCGGGAATTTCCGAGGTCAGGCCCGGGTTCCATGCATCAAACTGTGCCGTGTCGTTGGCCATCGGTGCTGCGCCCCCTACAGCAGGCGGGACGGCATGATCCGACATGCCATCCCGTGCCGTTTCGTCACGTTTTCGCCCGACCTAGACGCCGCGCGATTTCGGCCCGCGCATCCTGTCCCGGATCATCTTGAACAGCGGCAGCAGGATCAGGATGACCGCGATGATCGTGATCGGTCCGGCAATCGGCCGGGTGATGAAGATCGTAGGATCACCAGACGACAACAGCAAGGACTGGCGCAGGGTCGGCTCGGCGATCGGTCCCAGCACGATGGCAAGGACGGCGGGTGCCAGAGGATAGTCGAACTTGCGCAGGAAGAACGCGCCGAAACCGAACATCAGCATCAGCCAGACATCGTGCATGTCGCGGGTCGCCGCATAACCGCCGACCACCGACAACACGAAGATCAACGGCGCCAGAACGGTGAACGGCATCCGCAGCATCCAGATGAACAGCGGAATGAAGGCAATGTTGATGATCAGGGCGAAGACGTTCGAGATATAGAACGACCCGATCAGACCCCAGACGAATTCCGGCTGATCGGTGAACAGACGCGGACCCGGGGTCAGTCCCCAGATCACCATGCCGCCCAGCAGGATCGCCGTCGTCGGCGAGCCGGGAATGCCCAGCGTCAGCATCGGCAGCATAGCACCGGTCGAGGCCGAGTTGTTGGCGCTTTCGGGTGCCGACACGCCGCTTGGATGGCCCTTGCCGAATTCCTGCGGATTGCGCGCCAGCATCTTGGCCACGCCGTAGGACATCAGCGATCCGGGTGTGGCCCCCGCCGCCGGCAGGATGCCGACGAAGAAGCCCAGGAAAGACCCGATGACGGTGCCTTTCCAGCCGCGCCGCATGCCTTCCTTGCTGTCCGCGATGATCCCCTTGACGGACATCTTGGCCTCGGTCGACTTCACCTCGCCACGGGTGCTTTCGATGGTCCAGATCATCTCGCCGATGCCATAGACACCGATCGCGAGGACCAGAAAATTGATACCATGCAAAAAGCCGCTGATGTCGAAGAACACCAGGCGCGGCTCGCCCGATATCTGGTCGAAGCCGACCGCGGCCAGAACCAGGCCAAAGCAGATCGAGAAGATGGTTTTCGGGATATCGTCGCCGCCAAGTCCCACGAAGGTGGCAAAGGCCAGCAGCATCAGGGCAAAGATTTCAGGCGGTCCGAAACTGAGTGCCACCGAGGCAAGCACCGGCGCGAACAGCGTGAACAGCACGTTGGCGACAGAGCCGCCGATGAACGAGGCCAGCGCCGCTGTCACCAGCGCCAGGCTGGCGCGGCCCTGCAATGCCAGAGGTCGCCCGTCGAACGTGGTCGCCACCGCCGTCGAGGCCCCCGGGATGCCCAGGGTGATCGAACTGATCGCACCTCCGTACATCGCGCCGTAGTAGATCGCGGCCAGGAATATGATCGCCGAGCTTGGCGGCACCAGAAACGTGATCGGCAAGAGGATCGCGACGCCGTTCACCGATCCGAGGCCCGGCATCGCACCGATGAACAGGCCGAGGGTCACTCCGATCAGGATCAGCATCAGGTTGAGAGGCTGCACCGATAGCCACACACCGTCGGCTAGTAGAGATAGAGTTTCCATCGATTGCTCCTGTGCGCCCGAATTTGTTCGCGTCGCCCGGACGAACCGGTCAGTAGATGACGTCGTACAAGATGTTGAAGAACGGCTCGGTGAAATCCATGCCCTTGGGCATGTTGATCCGCATCAGGCCCTCGAAGAAAAAGAAGAATCCGATCGGCATACCGATCGCCATCGTCAGCGTCAGAAACCACGAATGGCGGCCGAGGAATTTCAGGTAATAGACCAGGAACACCAGCATCGCGCCGTACATCGAGATGATATTGATCAGACCGATAAAGCCGATCAGTCCGGCGCCGACAAAGATCAGCGTCTTGCGGCCATAATTGTCCAGCACGGGTTCGGTGGACTTCGAAGGCGGCGATGTCCGCTTGTACCAGTTGAGCGCGATGAAACCGGTCGAGATCAGCATCACCGCCGCCAGCCAGAACGGCCAGGCGCCGCCGCCAGGCCCTTCACCGTAAGTATAACCGACGTCCAGTTCGGCGCTTTTGATCATCAGGTAGATGGACAGGAGGGCCAGCACGGCCGCAGTCACGATTTCTCCAAGCCGCATGATCCGGCCCTCCCTATTGCACTATCAGACGTTACAGTAGGTCAGGGCTATTCGCCCATTTCCGCCAGCAGCTGCTTGTGGTTCTCGACCTGAAGCGCCCAATAGTCCTTTTGGTCGCCAGCGTTCATCCACAGCGGTGCCAGGCTTTCCGACGTCATGTAACCCTGCCACTCTTCGCTGTCGTAGATTTTTTGAAACAGCTCCTGATAGTAGGCCGCTGCCTCGTCGGACATGCCCGGGGCGCCGACAACAGCACGCTGGTTGTAGTAGCTGAAGTCGTGGCCCTTTTCCTTCAGGGTCGGCACATCGGGCAGATTCGCCGGACGCTCGTCCGAGAAGCTGAGCAACGGCACGACATCGCCGGATTCGAAGAAGCCCTTGGCCTCGGCCGGGTTGTTGACCGACGCCATGATCTGCTGACCGGCCAGATCCTTGGCCACGGCGCCACCACCGTCATAGGGGATATACTTGATATCCAGGTCGTAGGCCTGTTCCAGGTAGGTGATGACCAGGCTGTCTTCCTGACCCTTGCCGGTGCCACCCATGATGTAGCCGCCTTCGCGCACCTTATCGAGCCACTGCTCGAATGTGGTGATGCCACTATCCTTGTGGACCCACAGAACGAAGGGATCGACGCCCATCATCGCCACCGGCGTGAAGGTCATGACATCGATGCCCAGGTCCTTCTGGCGCAGCGGGGTGGTGAAGAACGAGTTCAGCGTGACCAGAATCGTGTGATCCGGATCGCCGGTGCCACTCAGCGCGATCAGCGCCTCGGCACCGGACCCGCCACCCTTGTTGTTCGGGATCAGCGGACGCGGAGTCATTTTTTCCTTTTCGGCCACCGACTGGATGAACCGGGCGATCTGGTCAGCGCCGCCGCCGGCACCTGCCATGATGACGAAATCGATCGGCTTCGTCGGTTCCCATGCCGCAACAGCGGTGGTCATTGAGGTCAGCGCGAATGCCGTCGCACCCGCAATTGAGATCAGGTTTCGTTTAACAGAGAACATGATGTTCCTCCCTTGGGTTTCGGTCTGCCCGCCGTAACGATCTTGACGTCGTCGTCGGCTGGCCTTCAGTCGCTCGGTACTCTTGCCTTGCTACCTGCATTCACTGGTTAAGCTGTCAAAATCGCGAAACTCGCCTTGGTCCTAGTGGCTGAACAAGATCGGCATATCCGATCCGTCCACCATCGTCTGGGTGTTGCCGCCGAACAGGGTTTCCCGCTCGTGGCTGTCGCCGTAAGCTCCCATGATCAGCAGATCGGCGCCCACAGAACTAGCCGCAGCAAGCAGTCCCTTTGCAACCGATTTCTTGCTCTCGAACGTCTCGATCCGGGCCGTGATCTCGTGCGCGGCCAGATAGTCGACCGCATCATCGATGGTGGTTCCCGGTCCGGCGTCGGTGCCATTGGTCAGCAACGTGACCGAAGCCGCGCCGCGGATCACCGCCATGCTTTGCGCCAGCGCGCGGGCAGCCTCGGAACTGCCGTTCCAGGCAATCGCCACCGAGACTCCAAGCGCTGACGGAGCCGTGTCGCGCATCGGGCACATCAGCACCGGGCGGCCGGAATTGAACAAGGCCGCTTTCAGCGTGTTGCTGCCGATATTGCGGTCCCGGTCCGGCTTTGCCACGGCGATCAGGTCGGCCAGACGGCCATGACGCTTGATCACATCGACCTGACGCCCGGCCTCTTCGACGAACGAGAAGGTCGCGCCCTTGTTGCTGTCGCCCCGGTCAGCCGCTGTCAGCCCAAGCTTGGCTGCCAGCGCCAGCACTTCGTCACGCAATCCGGCCTCTTCCAGATTGGCCACTTCGGCGGTCTGCCGGATAATCTGCTCGCGCAGGAATGCCGGGATCGCCACGCCGTAGGGCATCAGGTCTTCGGCGCGCGCGCGGCAATGCGTGACCACGATATGCGCCTTGTGACCGCGTGCCAGGGCCGCCGCATGGGCAAGGACGTTGTCGCCCTTGCCATCGCCGCGAACCGGAACCAGGATTTTGCGGATCATGCCATGCGCTCCTAGAACAGGCCGTCGATTTCGCCGTCGGCGTTGATGCAGATCGTCTCGGCCGCGGGTGTGCGCGGCAGACCCGGCATCGTCATGATCTCGCCGCAGACCACCACGACGAACCCCGCCCCCGCCGACAGTCGCACTTCGCGCACCGGCAGGGAATGTCCGGTGGGCGCGCCGCGGCGGTTCGGATCGGTGGTGAACGAATATTGCGTCTTGGCCATGCAGACCGGCAGGTGGCCATAGCCCTGCTCTTCCCAGGTCTTCAGCTGATCGCGGATCGACTTGTCGGCCAGCACCTCGTCGGCGCGGTAGATGCGCTTGGCGATGGTCTCGATCTTCTGGAACAGCGGCATGTCGTCTTCGTAAAGCGGCGCAAACTGCGCCGTCTTGCCTTCGATCATCTCGACCACCTTGTTGGCCAGATCCTTGGTCCCGGCCGACCCTTTCGCCCAATGCTGGCACAGGATCGCCTCAGCGCCCTGCTTGGCCGCGTAGTTCTTGATGGTCTGCACCTCGGCATCGGTGTCGGTGACGAAATGGTTGATCGCCACGACCACCGGCACGCCGAACTGCTTGAGGTTCTCGATATGGCGGCCAAGGTTGGCGCAGCCTTTGGTGACCGCGTCGACGTTCTCTTTGCCCAGCCCGTCCTTGGCCACGCCGCCGTTCATCTTCATCGCGCGCACGGTGGCGACCAGCACCACTGCCTCGGGCTTCAGCCCCGCCTTGCGGCATTTGATGTTCATGAACTTCTCGGCACCCAGATCGGCGCCGAAACCGGCCTCGGTGACCACATAATCCGCAAGCTTCAGCGCCGTGGTGGTGGCGACGACCGAGTTGCAGCCGTGGGCGATATTGGCGAACGGACCGCCATGCACGAAGGCCGGGTTGTTCTCCAGCGTCTGCACCAGATTGGGCTGCATCGCCTGTTGCAACAGCACCGTCATCGCGCCGTCCGCCTTGATGTCGCGGGCAAAGACCGGCGACTTGTCGCGGCGGTAGGCGACGATGATATCGCCCAGACGCTTTTCAAGATCGGCAAGGTCATTGGCCAGGCACAGGATCGCCATGACCTCGGACGCCACGGTGATGTCAAAGCCGCTTTCGCGCGGAAAACCGTTGGCGACGCCGCCCAGGTTGATGACATTCTGGCGCAGCGCGCGGTCGTTCATGTCCATGACCCGGCGATAGGGGATGCGGCGGATGTCGATATCCAGTTCGTTGCCCCAGTAGATATGGTTGTCCAGCATTGCCGCCAGCAGGTTGTGGGCGCTGGTGATGGCATGGAAATCACCGGTGAAGTGCAGGTTCATGTCCTCCATCGGCACGATCTGCGCGTAACCGCCGCCCGCAGCGCCGCCCTTCATCCCGAAATTCGGACCCAGCGAGGCCTCGCGGATACAGACCGCCGCCTTCTTGCCGATGGCGTTCAGACCGTCACCCAGACCCACTGTCGTCGTGGTCTTGCCCTCGCCCGCAGGTGTCGGGTTGATCGCGGTCACCAGGATCAGATGGCCATCCTTGCGGTCCGCCAGCGACTTGATGAACTTCTCGCTGACCTTGGCCTTGTCATGGCCGAACGGCAGCAGGTCGTCAGAGGGGATGCCCAACTTGGCGCCGATCTCCTGGATCGGCAGTTTCTTCGCGGCGCGGGCGATTTCGATATCGGACATGTG
>JBBKVJ010000244.1:0-10225 GCA_037968375.1 Paracoccaceae bacterium
GTGTCCAGGGTTTGCGCCATTGGGGCAGGGTGCGTTTCGCGGAAAATCCCAGCCATTTTTCCGACAGCTTTGCCAAAAACGGTATGCGGTCCCGCAGGTTCACAACTGGCGCGAGACGCGCCGCAAAGGGGGCGTATCGGGGCATGTAGGCAATCAGCCGCTCGCGCAGCGGCAGCCCGTGTCGCTTGTGATAATGATGCAGCACCTCGATCTTCATCCTGGCCATGTCCACGCCGGTCGGGCACTCGTGGCGGCATGCCTTGCAGCCGACGCAGAGCGCCATCGTTTCCTTCATCTCGGCCGAGGTGAAGGCGTCGGGCCCGAGCTGCCCCGAGATCGCCAGTCGCAGCGTGTTCGCGCGCCCGCGCGTCAGGTGCTGTTCCTCGCGCGTCACCCGGTAGCTGGGGCACATCGCGCCGCCCGCCAGCTTGCGGCAGGTGCCGTTGTTGTTGCACATCTCGACGGCACCGCCGAAGCCGCCCCGGTCGGACCAGTCGAGCGCCGGCCTGGCCGGCTCGGCTACGGCGTAGCCCGGCGCGAAGCGCATCAGGTCGGGGTCGTCCATCCGGTAGGGTCGCACGATCTTGCCGGGGTTCAGCCGCGCCTCGGGGTCAAAGCCGTCCTTCACCGCCTCGAACGCCCGCACCAGGCGCGGGCCGAACATCGCCTCGTGAAACTCCGAGCGCGAGATGCCGTCGCCATGCTCGCCCGAATATGAGCCCTTGAACCGGCGCACCAGCGCGCAGGCTTCCTCGGCGATGGCGCGCATCGTCTGGCGGCCGCGCGGGTCCTTCATGTTGAGGATCGGCCGCACATGCAGGCAACCGACCGAGGCATGGGCATACCAGGTTCCACGTGTCTGATGCCGGGCAAAGAGATCGGTGATGGCGTCGGTGTAATCCGCCAGATGTTCAAGCGGAACCGCGCAATCCTCGATAAAGCTGACCGCCTTGGCGTCGCCGGTCGCGGACATCATGATGTTGAGGCAGGCTTCGCGCATGTCCCAGACCTCGCGCTGCACGGCGGCATCGGTCAGCTCGACCACGGCGTCGGGATAGCCGTGGTCGGCCATGCAGGTGCCAAGGCGCGCCAACTCGCCGCTCAGCGATGCCATCTCCGAGGCCGCGAATTCGACCAGCAGAAGGCAATCGGGCTGGCCCCGGGTGATCCGGCCGAGGATCCGCTGAAAGAGCGGGATATCCGCGCCGAGCGTCAGCACGTTGTTGTCCACCAGTTCGACCGCCGTCGGTCCGAGATCGACCAGATGCCGCGTCGTCTCCATCGCCGCACGGAAGCTCGGGAAATGGCAGATCCCCATGACCCGATGCGCGGGCAGGCGCGATAGCTTCAGCGTCAACGCGGTGGACAGCGCCAGCGTGCCTTCCGAACCGACCAGAAGGCCCGCGTAGTTCGGCTGGCTGTGTAATAGCTCGTCCAGATTGTAGCCACCGACGCGGCGCAGCACCTTGGGGAACATGCGTTCGATCTCGGCCCGCTCGCGCTCGGCCAGCGAGCGCATGGTATGGCCAAGCACCCAGTCACTGGCCAGATCGGCGCTGCGGTCCAGCTTCAGGGGCGTGCCGTCCGCCAGCAGCGCCTCGATCCGCAGCACGTTGTCGACCATCTTGCCATAGGCCAGCGAACGCGCGCCGCTGGAGTTGTTGCCGGCCATGCCGCCGATGGTGCAGCGTGAGGCGGTGGACGGTTCGACCGGAAAGAACAGGCCATCGGCGCGCAGGCGGGTGTTCAGGCGCTCCAGCACCACGCCCGGTTCGACATTGGCTGTCATCGCCTCGGCATCGACCGAAAGCAGCTTGTTGAAGTGACGGCTGAAGTCCAGGACCACGCCCGCCCCGATCGGCTGACCGTTCTGCGACGTGCCGCCGCCCCGCGCAATGATCGGGACGCCATGGCGCGCCGCCACGTCGATTGCCGCTGCCACGTCTTCGGCATCGCGCGGGAAGGCCACGGCGGCCGGCATGATCTGATAGATCGAGGCGTCGGTGGCATATCGGCCCCGGGCGAACAGGTCGCCCGCCGCGCCACCCTTCATCGCCTTCGACAATTCCAGCGCAAGCGACATTCCGGGCGGCGAGATCCTTCCGGCTCCGGCGGTGCCTCGACCGCCGCCGGTGATCGATCTCGACGGCTCCGTCATGTCTGATTCCTCGAAGATTCGACCCGGTGGGAAAAGAATCGCTTGCCAGCTTTGTATACACAATGCTTCAATTAAAATACGAAATCCAAGCTTGCGAATGCTCGATAATGGCAGGGGGGAAGTCCATGTATTCGGCCGGCCGACAGTTCCTGCAGATTCCGGGACCGACGAATTCGCCACTGGCGGTGCTTGCAGCGCTGGCCAGGCCGACCATCGACCATCGCGGCCCGGCCTTCGGGAAACTCGGGCTCGAAGTCCTGCACGGCCTGCGCGAGGTTTTCGGCACCGCCGAGCCGGTGGTCATCTACCCCGCCTCGGGAACCGGTGCCTGGGAGGCCGCGCTGGTGAACACGCTGTCGCCCGGCGACACGGTGCTGATGTATCAGTCCGGATGGTTCGCCACGCTCTGGAGCAGAATGGCCGGAAAGCTTGGCCTGAAGGTGGAGCTGATCGAGGGGGACTGGCGCTCGGGCGTCGACGCCGCCCGGATCGAGGCGCGGCTGGTCGCGGACAAGGAGCGCAGGATCAAGGCCGTCTGCGCCGTCCACAACGAAACCTCGACCGGGGTCACCTCCAACATTGCCGTGCTGCGTCAGGCGATGGATGCGGCGGGGCATCCCGCACTTCTGATGGTGGACACGATCTCGTCGCTCGGCTCGATCGACTACCGGCACGACGACTGGGGCGTCGACGTGACGGTGGGCGGATCGCAGAAGGGGCTGATGCTGCCGCCCGGCCTGTCGTTCAACGCGGTCTCGGCCAAGGCGCGCGCTGCCGCGAAGGCCGCCACCATGCCGCGCGCCTACTGGGACTGGGAAGAGATGTTCGCGGCCAATGCCAAGGGCTTCTTTCCCTATACGCCGGCCACCAACATGATTCAGGCGCTGAAGGTCGCGCTGGAGATGCTGCGCGAAGAGGGGCAGTCGAACGTGTTTGCGCGACACGCGCGCGCGGCCGAGGCGACCCGCGCGGCGGTGCGCCACTGGGGGTTCGAGACGCAATGCGCCGTCGAGGCCGAGCATTCCGCCGCGCTGACCGCGGTCCGTCTGCCCGAAGGCCATTCGGCAGATGCATTGCGGGCCGAGATCCTTGCAAGCAACAACATGCCGCTTGGCAATGGCCTCGGGCCGCTGGCGGACCGGGTGTTCCGCATCGGGCATCTGGGCGATTTCCACGACCTGATTGTGACCGGCACGCTGAGCGGCGTCGAGATGGGGCTGGCGGCCTGCGGCATCCCGCACCGTCCGGGCGGCGTCGACGCCGCCATGCGAAGCCTGACCGGAAACGGCAACCAGTCGCTTCGGGCCGCAGAATGACACGCAGCCGGATCGGCACATCCGCGGGGAGGTCTCGGACATGAAGATTGCCCGGGTTGCCGCGTCCGTCCACAGCTTCGACACGGTATTGCCGCTTGTGGGCAAGCCGGCGGGGGATGCGGTGCGTGTCATCTGCGAGGTCGAAACCGACGAAGGTCATATCGGCATCGGCATGGCGTCGCGCTTCCTGCCGCACGCGGTGGCGGCCGCGGTCCTGCGCCACCTCGGTCCGGCAGTGATCGGCATGGATCCGCGCGACCTTGAAAAGATCCATGCGCGGCTGAACCGGCTGATGTCCGAGCGTGGGCAGACCATCGGCATCAACCTTTCGGCACTGTCGTGCATCGACCTTGCCTTGTGGGATATCCAGGGCAAGGCAAGCGGCCGGACCGTGGCGCAGCTTCTGGGCGGGCACAGCGACCAGGCCGAGGCCTATTGCACCTTCGGCTTCGGCGCCTTCGACCGCGACCAGCTGGTCGAGGTGGCGCGCGACCTCACGGCCAAGGGTCATCGCCGGTTCAAGATGCTGGTCGGCGTGGCCAAGGGCGGCATCCGCGAGGATGCGACCCGGGTTCGCCATGTGCGCGACGCGCTTGGGCCGGACACGCCGCTGGCCATCGACGCGAACGAAAGCCTGTCGCTCGACGCGGCCATGCGCCTGTCGAAGATGATCGAGGACTGCGACATCGCATGGTTCGAGGACCCGGTGCTCCGCAACGATCCGCGCGACATGGCGCTGTTGCGCAAGCGCACCGCCATTCCGCTTTCCGCAGGGCAGATGGACGGCCATTCCGACCGGTTCCGCGCCCTTGTCGAACATGACGCCATCGACATCTTCATGCCGAACAGCCTGTACAACGGCGGCATGACCGAAACCCGCCGCGTCGCCCATCTCGCCCAGATCTACAATCGACCGTTGTCGGACGCGGGTGGCGGTGGCATCTTCTGCCTGCATCATGTGGCAGGCTTTCGCAACGGCACCCTGAGCGAATCTCATCTCGGCGTCGATCAGGTCGAGCGGCAGATCTTCAAGTCTGTCCCGGAAATCGAAGCCGGCCGCCTCCGGATACCCGCAGCACCGGGTTTCGGCGTCGAACTGGACCGCGACGCAATGCGCGAAACGCTACAAGTGCCCTGAACGACGACACGCCACTGAACGCGCAGGTCAAAAAGGCGCGGCAGGCCGGAAACTGGATACTGACCCAAAGGGAGGAAAATACCGATGATCACGTTCAAGAAACTGGAAAGATTCTTCGCCGTGCTTGTGCTCGGGGTGGCAGTGGCAATGCCTGCCGCGACCCAGGCGCAGACCCTGTCGCTTCGCATCTCGGGCGAGAACCCGCTCACGGGCCTCGACCTTCAGATGGCCGAACGCTTCGGCCAGAACCTGAAGACCGCGCTTGGCGACGGCCTGGAATACGAGTTCTTCCACACCCAGGCGCTGGGCGACGAAAGCGTCCACATGCAGATGATCCGGACCGGACAGATCGACGTCTATCCGATGGGATCCGATGCGGTGTCGCTCGACAACAAATGGGCGGTCTTCGACATGCCGTTCCTGTTCAGCGACCGCGAAACGGTCGCCAAGCTGCTGGACGGCGAAATTGGCGAGATGCTGCGTGCCTCGATGCGGGAATCGGCTGGCCTCGAAGTGCTGGCCTTCGGCGAGCTTGGCTTCCGCAACATCACCAACAACGTGCGACCAATCGTCGTGCCGGCCGATCTGCAAGGCATCAAGCTGCGGGTTCCGGGCAGCAAGGCGCGCATCCTCGCCTTCACGGCCTTTGGCGCGCAGCCGATCTCGATGAACATGGGCGAACTGTACCTCGGCCTTCAGCAGGGCACGGTTGACGGCCAGGAAAACCCCTTCATCACGATCAAGAACCGGTCCTTCTTCGAGGTGCAGAAGTACATGTCGCTGTCGCGGCACGTCTATTCGCCGGTGACCCTGGTGATGAATGCGGCCAAGTATGACTCGCTGACCGACGAACAGCGCACGGCGGTCAAGGCTGCGGCGCAGGAAGCGGCCGAATACACCCGCGGCCTTGGCACCGAGGCCGACGCCACGCTGATGGAAGAGCTTGGCAAGAGCATGGAGATCAACGAGATCGACCTGGTCGCGTTCAAGGCGGCCGCGGTGCCGATCTGGGCGGAGGTTGGCGAGATGGCCGGCAGCGGGTTCGCCGCGCAGGTCGTGGCTGCTGCGGCATCCAACTGATCGCGTGACGCACAGAGACGCGCAGCGGCCGGTCCGCTGCGCGTTTTCGCCCAAGCCCTTTCAACCCAGGCAAATGGATACTCAGGCATGGCCCAGGACCGGCTTCCAGATGGCGGCGCCGACCCTGACGATGCCGAACTGGCGCGCCAGGTGGACGAAGCCGCCCGTACGGCGGAGCTTCGGGATCTGGACGCCGGCAATGGACGCGTGGACCGCGCGATCAACGCCGCGGCAGAGGTCGCCGGGGTGGCCGTACTGGCCACGATCGTCGCTGTGGTATTCCTGAACGCACTCGGCCGCTATGCGCTCGGCTTCGTCTTCATCTGGGGGGACGAGCTGGTGCTTTCGCTGCTGCCATGGCTTGGCATGTTGGGCATGTTCCTGTCGATCCGCCGGCGGCAGATCATTCGCATCGATTTCTTCGCCTCGCGGCTCGGCACCCGTGCGGCGATCATGCTTGGCTTTGCGGCATATCTCTTCGCCGCGGCGGTCTTTCTGTGGCTGGCCATCGTGTCGCTGCAATATCTGCAATTCTTCGGCTCGGACCGGATGATCTATGTCGGGCTGCGCAAGGGCTGGTTCATGGCCGCCATGGTCGTGGGCCCGGCCCTGGCCGTCCTCGCCTATCTCGGCCTGCTGCTGGAAGACCTGCGTGCGGGCCGCCGCACCGACACGCCGTGACCGGCGCGTCCGACCTCAATCCCCTTTCCGGAGGCCAACCGTGCTCATCCCGCTGATCTCGATCTCGATGCTGCTCGGACTGCTGATCCTCGGGACCCCGATGGTCTCGGCGTTGCTCTTCGCGGTCGCCTTCAACTTCGTGATGAGCGGGCAGTGGGGCATGATGGTGCCGCAGACCATGGTCTCCGGCGTCAGCCAGTTCACGCTGATCGCGCTGCCGATGTTCGTCCTTGCCGGCACGATCATGAACGCAGGCGGCATCTCGGGCCGGCTGTTCGACTTCGCCCGCGCCCTGGTGGGCTGGCTGCGGGGCGGATTGGCGCAGGTGAACATCCTGACCAGCATGTTCTTCGGCGGGATGATCGGATCGTCCACCGCCGACCTGGCCGGATCGGGCTCGATCATCATTCCGGCGATGAAGCGCGAAGGCTACTCGTCCGAGATCTCGGCCGCCGTCAGCGCATCCTCCTCGGGCATCGGCCCGCTGATCCCGCCATCCTCGCCAATGATCCTGTATTCGGCGGTGACCGGCACATCGCTGGGCGCGCTGTTCATCGCAGGACTGATTCCGGGTATCTTGCTTGGCCTGACCTTCATGATCCTGGTGGCCTACCTCGCCATCCGGCATGGCTGGCGGCGGCACGGGCAGTTCTCTGCCATCGAGATCCTGCGCACCGGAAGGCGCGCCATTCTGGCCTTCGGGATGCCGGGGATCATTGTCGGCGGCCTGGTGATGGGTGTGTTCACGCCCTCCGAAGGCGGTGCCTTCGCCGTGGTCTACGCGATCGTGCTGTCGATGCTTGTCTACCGCAGCCTGTCCCTGAAGGGGCTTTACCGGGTCTTTGTGGTGGCCTTGACCTTGACGGGCGAGCTTCTGGTGATCGTCAGCCTGTCCTTCGCGCTGGGCTCAAGCCTGTCGAGCGCGCATGTTCCCCAGGCACTGGCCGGGCTGATCGACATCTTCACCTTCGGCGACAACATGGTCATGCGCCTGGGGCTTTTGATGCTTCTGGCCATTGTCGCGGGCATGTTCCTCGACCCGCTGATCCCGGTGCTGGTGCCGGTGATCCTGCCGACACTGATCCTTTATGATGTCGATCTTCTGCACTTCGGCGTGCTGATGGTGATGGCGGTGGTCATTGGTCAGTTGACGCCGCCCCTGGCCATCGCGCTGATCATCACCTCGCGCATCGCCCAAACCGACCAGATGCGGATCTTTGCGGCGAACCTTCCGTTCTTCATCACCATCCTGCTGTTCACGGTGGTGCTTTTGCTGTTCCCGCAAATCGCAACCTGGTTGCCGTCACAGATGCGCTGATCGCGCCGCCGAAGGAGAGCTCTGCCCATGACGACCACTTCGACCTATCAAGCCAATGACGGGGCCGCTTACGAGCGCTTCATCGGCCGGTGGAGCCGTCGCGTCGCGGACCGCATCGCCGAAACCGTGGCCTTTGACGGCGACGGCGCACTTCTGGACGCGGGATGCGGCACCGGAAGCCTTGCTGCGGCACTGGCCGGTCGCTATCCGGACCGCCGCATCGTGGGCATCGACGTGGCCGAGCCCTATCTGGATTTCGCCCGTGGCCGCGAAGAGTTGAAAGCGGTCGAGTTCCTGAAGCAAGACGCCCAAGGCATCGACTTTCCCGATGCCAGCTTCGACGGCGCCGGCGCGCTGATCGCGCTGAACTTCATGTCCGACCCGCTGCAGGCGGCGCGCGAGATGGTGCGGGTGGTGCGTCCTGGCGGCACGCTGGTTGCCGCCGCCTGGGATTTCCGCGGCGGCCTGATCTATCAGCGCCTGTTGTGGGACACCGCCGCCGGGATCGACCCGGCCGCCGCCCGCACCCGCGACAAGATCTTTGCCAATCCGCTGGCCTTGCCGGACGGCATGGCAAACCTGTGGCGCAGCGCCGGGCTTGCACAGGTTGAACGCCATTCCGAGACGGTGCGGATGGATTTTGCCAACTGGGACGACTACTGGCAGCCGCTTCTTGGCGGGCAGGGGCCGGTCGGCGGCTATGTCGCGGCGCTGGAACCGACGCTGCGCGATCGGGTCAGCGCTGCGGTTCGCGACGCGTTCCTGTCGGGCGATGCCGACGGCCCGAGGTCGCTGACCGCGACATCCTGGGTCGTCACAGGTCAGGTGCCCGGATGACCGGTGCAGAGGGGCGGAAGATGACGTTGTTCGAACGGATCGGGATGGATGTGGGCCGCGGGCTGCCGGTCGAGGAGGCGATCCGCTGGGCCGCGGCCAACGCGGTGCGCTTTCTCGACGTGCAGACCGACCTGGCGCCGAACGCCATGGCCGGGATGGCCGACCGCGCCGCCGCGATCCGCGATCTTTGCGCGGAAACCGGCGTGAAGCTGGGCCTGCACAGTCTGTCGGGTGTCAACGTCGCCGAAGTGTCGCCCTTCGTCAGCGACGCGGCGGACGCTTACCTCAGGGCCTACACCGATCTGGCGAAGGCTACCGGGGCCGGCTGGGTCATCGTTCATGCCGGCTTTCACTTCACCGCAGACTACAAGATGCGCCGCCAGGCGGGGCTGGAGCGGCTGAAGCGCGCCGTCGGCCATGCCGAAAGCCAGGGCGTGTTGCTGCTGCTGGAAAACACCAACCGCGAGCCCGAGCATGCCGAAGTGAACTATCTGTGCACCACACTCGAGGAATGTCTCTGGTATTTCGACAACCTGCGCTCCGAAATGCTCGGAATGGCGTTCACGGCCAATCACGCGCATCTCTACCCCGAAGGGGTGAAGGGCTTTGTCGAGGCGCTGGACTTCACGCGCTGCCGCGAGGTGCGCCTGGCCGATTGCCGCGGCACCTATGAAGAACACCTCAATCCCGGCGAAGGCAGCATGGATTTTGCCGACATGTTCGCGCGGATCGAGGCGAAGGGCTTTACCGGCCACTACATGAACCAGTTCGGCACGCTCGATGACATGCTCGAAGGGCGGCGCTACCTGGTCGAAGAGGCGCGCGGCGTCGGGGTCGTCTGACGCATGTCGCCTTTCCGGGCGAGGGTGTCAGCGCCGGCATTGCTGGCATCGAGCGAGGCAATGAGGGTCGTGAACCGCTCGCCCATGAGGGCAACATGCGCGCGCATCTCGGCACCGGCCCGTTCGGCGTCGCCTGCCGAAATCGCATCGGCGATCTTCTGATGCTCCTGCAACGAGGCGCGAATCCGGTCCCGCGCGCGCAGTTGCATACGCCGATAGGGCCGCAGCCGTTTCTGCAGGCTGGTGGCCTGCTCGTTCAGGAATTTGTTCTGGCTCGCCTCGCGAATTCGCGCGTGAAACACTTCGTTCTCATAGTAGTAGGCATTGATGTCCTTCTCGGTCGCGGCCCTGATGCAGGCTTGATGCGCCACGGCGATCCGTTCCAGCGCCTCGTCGGTGACGCGCCGCGCCGCAAGTCTTGCACACATCGCCTCAAGTTCGGCCATCACGTCGAACATTTCCATCAGGCGGCGGGGCCCGATCTCGGCCACCACGGCGCCGCGATGCGGACGGTTCTCGATCAGGCCGGTAGCGGCAAGCTGCAGCAGAGCCTCGCGGATTGGCGTTCGCGACACGCCGAAGCGCTCGGCTAGAAGACCCTCTTCCAGCCGGTCGCCCGGTCTGAAGTGGCCGGTAAGGATTTCTTCTTCCAGCTCGTCGCGCAGTTCGTCGGACCTTTTCACACTCGAAACTCCAAGGCAGCGCCACTGCGCCCCAGCCAAGTCTATGTCGAATACTGTCAACGGCGGAGTAAAAACCAGCCACGCGGCGGTGCAAGAGTCTACCAGACGAGGGTGTCTTTGGGGGCGGTTTGGGATGCGCTTCGCGCCCCGGCAGCCGCGCTTTCAATTGAGC
>JBBKVJ010000245.1:0-3970 GCA_037968375.1 Paracoccaceae bacterium
GCCGCTGCGGGCCTGGCCGTCGGCTCCACCTCAGCCGCGCAAAGGGTGTTTTTCGGCCATACCCGCGCTGAAGAGGCCTCGGCCGACCAGTCCGGCATCCGCTATATGGCCAGTGCCGGGATCGACCCGTCTGCCGCCGCCGATGTGCTCGAGTTGTTTCGCGGCCAAGAGGCGCTGAACGTTGGGCGCCAGGACCCTTACGCGCTGACCCACCCGTTGTCGCGCGACCGGATCCGCGCCATCGAAGGCTTTGCCGTCGGCTATGCGGGCCGCGCGAAACAGGACCCGACGGCGGACTACTGGTTCGCGGTCCTGCACGGCAAGCTGGCCGCCTATCTGCAAAACCCCGCCCAGACGATCCGCGCGACACGCGGCCAGACCACCAGCCTGGCGCTGATGCGGCAGGCCGTCGCCTATCACCGGATGCCGAAACCCGCCGAGGCGATCCGCGCCGCGCAGGGCCTGATCGGCGCCCGTCCGCAAGACCCCTATGCGCGCGAAACGCTGGGCTGGATCTTGCTGGAATCGCGCCAGGTCGGCGCCGCGATCGCGGCCTACCGGCAGGCGGTCAACCTGTCGCGCAGCGAGCCGCTGATCCTTGCAGGCCTTGGCCGCGCGCTTTTGGCCGAAGGCTCGCCGGGATCGGTGCGCGAGGCGCTGGATGTGCTCGAACGCTCCCGCTCGCGCGATCCGCAAAACCCCAACGTGCTGCGCGATCTGGCCACGGCCTATGCCAAGACCGGCAACCCCGGCATGGCCTCGGTCGCCACCGCCGAGCGTTTTGCGCTGATCGGGCGGTTGCCGGATGCGGCGGTCCACGCGCAGCGCGCGGTCGATCAGCTGGCGCGCGGCTCGGGTGGCTGGCTGCGGGCCGAGGATATCTTGCGCGCCGCGCAGGCGGCAAAGCGCTGACCTGTGACGCTTGAAACCGACCGCCTTCCTCAGACCGTTCGAGGACCGCGATCTGGACGCCTTCGCGGCGATCAACGCCGACGCGCAGGTGATGCGCTATTTCCTGGCCCCCTACGGTGCCGCAGAGACCCGCAAGATGCTGGATATCTGGACCGACAAAGAGGCGCGGTTTGGCTACGCCTTCTCGGCCATCGAGCGCAAGACCGATGGGCGGCTTTTGGGCATGGCCGGGCTGTCGCGGCTAGAAAGTGGCGCGCCGATTGCGCCCTGCACCGAAATCGGCTGGCGCCGGACGCCCTCAGTCTGGGGCCAGGGGTACGCCAGCGAGGCGGCGCGCGCGTGGCTGGCGCAAGGGTTCGGGGCGTTGCAACTGCCCGAGGTTCTCAGTTTCGCGCCGCAGCTGAACCAGGCCTCGCAAAAAGTGATGCAGCGGATCGGGATGGACCGCGCACCAGCACTGGATTTCGACCATCCCGCCCTACCTGCAGACAGTCGATTGCGACCGATGGTCGTCTACCGCATGACAAAACCGCTTTTCGCGCGCGCCAATCGCGTTGCGAATGCAGCCCCGCCTGGAGATTGAGAGATGAACCGAACCTATCCGCTTGCCCTCGCCCTTGCATTGTCAGCCGTGCCTGCCGCGGCCTTCGACCCCGGCGCGATGTCCGAAGCTGAACGCGCCGCCTTTGGGGCCGCCGTGCGCGAATACCTTTTGTCCGATCCGGGTTTTGTCTACGACATGCTTGCCACAGTCGAGCGCACCCGGATCACCGACGCTGCTGCAAACGATCTGGCCGAACTGGCGGCGGCGGCGCCGGACCTGTTCGCCAGCCCGGGCGATCCGGTGCTGGGCAACCCCGACGGCGACGTCACGCTGGCCTATTTCACCGATCACCGCTGCCCGTTCTGCCGCGCCACTGAGGCCGATCTGGCCGCACTGATTGCCGAAGACCCGGAACTGAGGATCGTCGTCAAGCATTACCCGATCCTGACGCCCGAATCCCGCACCGCCGCCGCCTTCGCACTGGCAGTGAACGATCTGGCGGGCGCTGAGGCCTATGCGACAGCCCACGACCGCCTCTATGGGCTGCGCGGCGGCTTTACCCCAGCCAGCCTGGGCGCGCTGGCCACGGACCTCGGGCTGGCATCTGACCAGGTCTTGGCGCGAATGGAGTCTGCCGAGGTGGCGGCGCGGATCGATGCGAACCTGGCACTCGGGCAGCGCTTTGGCCTCGACGCGACGCCCAGTTTCGTGCTGCCGAAGCTGCTGGTGCGGGGCCAGGTGCCGGGCGTGGCCCTGAAAGGCTATATCGACGCGGCGCGCTAGCAGTCGCCCGGCGCTATTCGGCCGCTGCCTGTGCCGCGTCAAGCTCGGCCGCCTTAGCCTCGACCAGACCGACTATGTGGTCGATCATCCGGTCGTTGCCCAGCTTGTGCACCTGCTTGCCGGCCAGATAGACCATCCCGGCATCCTTGCCGCCGCCGGTAAAGCCGATGTCGGTCATCAAGGCCTCGCCCGGCCCGTTCACCACGCAGCCGATGATCGAAAGGCTCATCGAGGTCGTGACATGCGCCAGCCGCTCTTCCAGCGATTGGACGACCTTGATCACGTCGAACCCCTGCCGGGCGCAGGACGGGCACGAGATGATCGTGACGCCGCGATGGCGCAGGCCCAGAGATTTCAGGATCTCGAAGCCGACCTTGACCTCTTCCACCGGGTCCGCCGATAGCGACACCCGGATCGTGTCGCCGATGCCCATCCACAGAAGATTGCCCAAGCCCACCGCCGATTTCACCGTGCCCGAGACAAAGCCGCCCGCCTCGGTGATGCCAAGGTGGATCGGCGCGTCGGTGGCCTCGGCCAGCTGTTGATAGGCAGCCGCAGCCAGAAACACGTCGGACGCCTTTACCGATATCTTGAATTCGTGAAAATCGTTGTCCTGCAACAGCTTGATGTGGTCGAGACCGGATTCCACCATCGCCGCCGGGCACGGCTCGCCGTATTTCTCCAAGAGATCGCGCTCAAGCGAGCCGGCGTTCACGCCGATGCGCATCGAACAGCCGTGATCTTTCGCCGCCCGGATCACCTCGCGCACGCGCTGCGCGTCACCGATATTGCCGGGGTTGATCCGCAGGCAGGCCGCCCCGGCCTCGGCGGCCTCGATGGCGCGTTTGTAGTGGAAATGGATGTCGGCGACGATCGGCACCGAAACCCCGGCCACGATCTGCTTCAGCGCCCGGGTGCTGTCCTCGTCCGGCGTGGAAATTCGCACGATATCGGCACCGGCATCGGCACAGCGCTGCACCTGTTCGATCGTGGCCTTGACGTCGGAGGTGTCGGTGTTGGTCATCGTCTGCACCGAAATCGGCGCATCGCCACCCACGGCAACGCTGCCGACCATGATCTGGCGCGATCTGCGGCGGTCGATATTGCGCCAGGGGCGGATCGGATTGTGGGTCATCGGCAGGGCCAGCCTTCGGATCAGCGTCACTCAAGGCCAGATGTAGGCGCCTGCAAGCCGGACCACAATATCGGCAACCCGCGACAGGCTACCGCTAGGGTGCCCCGGTTCCGGCACCGACAGCGCGCATCGCCGCACCTGCGGCACCTGCGGCATCGGCCACGGCGACCGCGGCAAGATCAGGATCGGCCCCTGGATCGGCCAGCGCATAGATTTCGGTCAGCGCGCCGGGCGTCAGCGCCACATCGCGCACCACCTGCGCACCCGGTGCTGCGGGGCCATAGGTCTGACCATTCACGGCGAAATAGACCGCGCCGGAATTGCCGGCGCGCAACAGCGGCGGTTCTTCCATCGCGGGCACCACCCAGCGCTCGCCGGGTTCGAGGATTTTTTCGTGCAGCACAGTGCCATCCGCCGCCGTGATCCGCACCCAGGCGGGACGCACGGCAAACAGCTCGAGCGCCGGCGCATTGGCGGCCACGACCTGCGGCGCAGGCACGTCTTCGGCAACGACAGCAGGCATCACTGCCTGCCGCTGTGCGGCCAGCCGGTCCACCGGAGTTCCGGCCAGGGCGCCAACCGATCCCGGCTCGACC
>JBBKVJ010000246.1:0-3725 GCA_037968375.1 Paracoccaceae bacterium
GCCGAAGGCCAGCAGCAGTATCTTGCCGGTGCGTGCGACGCTTATACGACCGACGCTTCGGGACTTGCCGCAACGCGCGCCACGTTCGAGGCGCCGAACGACCACATCCTGCTGCCCGAGATCATCTCGAAAGAGCCGCTCGGACCGCTTGTCCGCCACGGCGACAACGAGTGGGGCGATATCGTGATGTGGACGCTGAACGCGCTGATCGCGGCGGAAGAGCTTGGGGTTACCTCGGCCAACATCGGCGACATGTCGGCGGCTGCGGGTGACAATCCCGAAGTCAACCGTCTTCTCGGCACCGAGGGCGAACTGGGCGCGATGATCCGGCTCGACAACGACTGGGCCAAGCGCGCCATCATGGCGGGCGGTAATTACGGCGAGATCTTCGAAAAGAATATCGGGGAAACCACGCCGATCGCCCTTGCGCGCGGATTGAACGCGCAGTGGAAAGACGGTGGGCTGCTCTATACGCCGCCGTTCCGCTAAGACGAATTCAGGATTGGGGCGCGGCAGATGCCGCGCCCTTCGCCCATTATGATCACGACCAGACACGCCAACGCCTGAGTAACCGCGGCCACCGGCCGCGCTGCACAGACGTTTGCGCGCAATAACAAAAGGACTCACGCGATGGCAGATGTGTCAGCACAGCCGTACGAAGGGTTCCGGCTCAGTCAATTGATCTACGACTCGCGCTATCGCTCGATCACCATTCAGGTGGTGGCGATGGTTCTCTTGATGCTCGGGTTGTCCTGGCTGGTCAGCAACACGATCGATAACCTCAACGCACTTGGCAAGGATTTCAACTTCGGCTTTCTCGGCACCACCTCCGGTTATGACATCAACCAGAGGATCATTTCCTACGACTCAACGGATACCCATGCCCGGGCCGCAGTGGTCGGCATCCTGAACACGCTTCTGATTGCCTTTCTTGGCTGCATCCTGGCTACCATCCTCGGCGTGATTGCGGGCGTCCTTCGTCTGTCGAAGAACTGGTTGGTCGCACGGCTGATGACGGTCTACGTCGAAGGCTTCCGCAATATTCCGGTGCTGCTATGGATCATCGTCATCTTCGCGATCATGACCGAGGCAACGCCGCAACCGCGCGACTTCCGCGAAGGCGGCACCGCCTCGATGATCTTCGGCGATACTGTCGCGATCTCGAACCGAGGTGTTTTCATACCCAACCCGGTCTGGGGGCCAGGGTCGATTGCCCTCGTCATTATATTCATCGCCTCGCTGATCGGGATCTGGGCGTTCCGCCGCTACGCCCGCAAGCGTCAAGAGGAGACCGGCGAACAGCTTCCGGTGTTCTGGATCGGCCTTGGCCTTCTGGTGCTGCCGACGTTTCTGGCGTTCTTCGTGCTGGGCCACCCGGTTTCGCTTGATTATCCGGTGCTGGGCGGATTCAACTTCGAGGGCGGGCTGCAGGTCCGCAATTCGCTGCTGGCACTCTGGCTGGCGCTGTCGCTATATACCGGCGCCTTCATCGCCGAGAACGTCCGCGGCGGCATCCTTGCGATTTCCAAGGGCCAAAGCGAAGCCGCCTTTGCGCTGGGCCTGCGCCCGAACCGGACGATGAACCTGGTGGTGCTGCCGCAGGCGATGCGCGTCATCATCCCGCCTTTGATTTCACAGTACCTGAACCTGACCAAGAACTCGTCGCTGGCCATCGCCGTGGGCTACATGGACGTGCGCTCGACGCTGGGCGGCATCACCATCAACCAGACCGGGCGCGAGTTAGAGGGGATGTTGCTGTTAGGCGCGTTCTACCTGGTCGCCAGCCTGCTGATCTCAAGCGCGATGAATTTCTACAACTCGCGTGTATCGTTGGAGGAGCGCTGAGATGAGCGATACCCATGCCCAGACCGCTTCGCAAACTGCCTATGTCCGCACCAAGATGGCCGAACCCGCGCCACCGCCGCTGACCGAGGCGGGCGCCATCAAATGGCTACGCGAGAACCTCTTCCCCAGCTGGTTCAACGCTGTTCTGACGGTCGCGGCGATCTTCGTGATTTACTGGATTCTGGCGCATACCCTGCCATGGATGGTGAACGGCATCTGGGACGCCAGCTCGCTGACCGAATGCCGCGAGATTCGTGACGCGCGCGGTCTGGAAAGCGCGGCCTGTTGGGCGGTGATCGCCGAACGCTGGCCGCAACTTCTGTTCGGCTTTTACTCGAGCGAGCTGTACTGGCGCCCGGTCCTGACCTTCGTCCTACTGGGTGTCGCGGTCGCGCCGATCCTGTTCACCGGCGTGTCGCGCAAGCTGATGTGGTTTTCGCTGGCGTTCCCGTTCATCGCCTACATGCTGCTTTGGGGTGGCACGATCTGGCTGCCCTTGGCCGTAGCAGCCGGTTTCCTGATCGGTGTCCTGGCCTACCGCCCGGTCAGTGCCGCAGCGGGCGGTCTTGCTGGCATCCTTGCCGCGATCTTTCTACCCATCATCTGGTGGATGTTCCTGGCAAGTCCGGTCGCTTCGGGCCTGTCGTCAGTACTGCCGATCGGGCTTGAAGCGGTGTCGTCGAAAGACATGGGCGGCTTCATGCTGGCCATCATCATCGGCCTCTCGGGTATCGTCCTGTCGTTGCCGCTGGGCATCCTTCTGGCGCTGGGGCGGCAGTCGGACCTGTTCATCATCAACAAGATCTCGGTCGCCTTCATCGAGATCATCCGCGGCGTGCCACTGATTGTCTGGCTGTTCACCGCGTCGCTGCTCTTGAACTACTTCCTGCCGCCCGGCACCAATTTCGACCTGATGCTGCGGGTCATCATCATGGTCACGCTCTTTGCCTCGGCCTACATTGCCGAGGTAATCCGGGGCGGCCTCGCGGCCTTGCCAAAGGGTCAATATGAAGGGGCTGACAGCCTCGGCCTTGATTACTGGCAGTCGATGCAGCTGATCATCCTGCCGCAGGCCCTGAAAATCTCGATCCCGGGGATCGTGAACACTTTCATCGGCCTCTTCAAGGATACCACGCTGGTGGTCTTCATCGGCCTGCAGGACCCGATCGGGTTTTCCAACCTGATCCGCGCGTCGATGTCCTGGAACGGCATCTATTGGGAGCTGTTCATCTTCATCGGCCTTTGCTTCTTCTGCTTTTGCTTCTTCATGTCCCGCTACTCGCAATATCTGGAGCGCAAGCTTCAGACCGATCATCACTAAGGAGAACCGACATGGCCGAGACAGCTGTTGAGCGTCAGATCGACCGGAGCCAGATGCAGGTTTCCGACGAGGTGGCGATCGAGATCGTCAACATGAACAAGTGGTTCGGCACCTTCCACGTGCTGCGCGACATCGACCTGACCGTCAATCGCGGCGAGCGGATCGTGATCTGCGGGCCATCCGGGTCGGGCAAATCGACGCTGATCCGCTGCATCAACGCGCTGGAAGAACACCAGAAGGGCCGGATCACGGTGGACGGAACACTGCTGTCGTCCGATCTCAAGAACATCGACAAGGTCCGCTCTGAGGTTGGCATGGTGTTCCAGCACTTCAACCTGTTCCCGCACCTGACCATCCTGCAAAACTGCACGCTGGCCCCGATGTGGGTGCGCAAGACGCCAAAAAGGCAGGCCGAGGAAATCGCGATGCAATTCCTGCACAAGGTCAAGATCCCCGAGCAGGCGGCGAAGTATCCCGGGCAGCTGTCCGGCGGTCAACAACAGCGAGTCGCCATCGCGCGGTCACTGTGCATGCGGCCTCGGATCATGCTGTTCGACGA
>JBBKVJ010000247.1:0-3259 GCA_037968375.1 Paracoccaceae bacterium
TTGAAGAACCGCGCGATGCGGTCGGGGTCGTCGACCAGCGCCATCAGACGGCGGCGGAAATCGGCGGCATCGCCCGAGCGGAAGCTGAAATCGGGCGCGTCCTTCAGGAACATGCCGAAGCCCACCGAGGATGAGATCAGCGACGGCGTGCCGAGGCAAAGCATCTCGTAGGCGACCTGATTGAAAGTCTCGCGCCAGATCGACGGCACGATGTTGAGATCGGTCGCCGCCGCGATCCGGCCCAGATCGGCGCGGTCGTAGCCATCGACGATGCTGAGCCGCGCGACCTGCCGGGCCAGAGGTGCCAGGCGGGCCTTTTCCAGCGGGTTCAGGCGGGCGTAGATGGTCAGTTCGGCACGGGTCCGCAAGATCTGGCTGTCGAAGCCGGTCAGCGCCTCGGTCAGGAACGGCAGACCTTTTGACGCGATGCCGTAACCGATGAACGACAGTGCCACATGGTCTCGCTTGGGCTTGGCGCGGTGGCGCGTGCGCATCTGGGCCGGTGTCGCGTGGATATCCATCGCCAGCGGGGTGACCCGGATCCGCGCCCGGTCGACACCGAAGCCCGCGATGGTTTCCGCGACCAGTTCCGACACCGCCCAATGCGCATCAAAGCGGTTCAGTACGGCCAGGTTTACCGCGCGCCACAGCCGGAAATCCTCGGCCTGGGCGCGAAAGCCACGCGCGTCCTGCGCGGCAGGCGGCGCCCCCGCCGTCATGTCGATGGGCCGGAACCCGCCGGGCTGGGGGCGCCCCGGGCGCCAGTTGCGAAAGCCCGAGCGCCACGCTGCCCTGAGGTCGAGCGCCAGATAGCGGAACGCGCGGGCGATCTGGAACCCACCCATCACCAGAGCGAAGACGAAATTCCCCGGCGGGCGTCCGGCAAAGCCTGACAGTTCCAGCGTCGAGCCAAGCCGTTGCGCACGGACCAGTGCGGCGCGGTCGGTCAGCGCGCCAAGGCAGCCCAGACATTTCGCGCCGCCTTCGAAATCGCGGCAGTCGGTCTTGTTCTGGTGCAGCAACTCGATCTGCGGGCACAGCGGCATGTAGTTGTGCCACATGTAGACGAACTGGGTGTCGGGAAACTTTTCGCGCAGCGCCAGCACCTCGGTCGAGATGCCTTCCGTCGAGTGAAAGACGACCCGGTCGAACGGGCCTTCGCGGCGCAAAAACCGCTCGAACACCCGGGCGATGGGCGTGTTGGTGCGCCAGTCGCGGATCGCGGCGAACATGTCATGCGCGGGCGCCTTGACCGGCGAATTGAGGATGCGAAAACTGCGCACACCGCGCAGCGTCAACGTGTTTTCGGTCTCGACATAGCGGATGCCCCGACGCAGTGCCGTGTAGTGCAGACCGGCGCTCAGCACCACGATCCGGTCGCCGCCCTGCCCGGCGGCATGATCCAGAAGGTTGCGCAGATAGACCGACACACCGCCGCCCCGCCCTTGCGCATCGTCGAACTGCGCCCAGTTGTAATGCAGGGTTCTGGTCATCTGGCAGGCTCCTGTCCGGTGATCTTTGCGAACCTCGGCAAATGCGCGATCAGGGGACCCAAGAACCGCAGCCCGCTGAGGCTGAGACAGCCCTGCACCCAGAAATCATTGGCGCGCAGATCGATCAGTTTGGCGGCCAGCCGGTTCGGGTAGAAGGGCCGCGCCAGGGGCTGGTGCGACAGCGATTTCATGCCGCGCTGGTGGGTCAGGCGGTTCATCGCGCGCACCTCCGCAGGGCGCGGATGCTGCGCCAATGCCACCATCCGGGCGCGCACGATGTCGCGCAGGGTGTAAAGATCGCCCTCGTGCCGGAACAGATCGTCGATCATCGCCACGGCGCGGTTGATGATCCGGGCGCGGCGGGCGTTCAGCACCGCCAGCTGATCGGGGGTGTGACCGGGCGCATCGAAGACCGGCTGCGGCATGGCTCCGCCGCTGAAACCGGTCAGCACGCCCAGGCCTGGATCGACCAGGAACGGTTCGAGCCAGGCAAAGTTGAGTGACGCGGCAAGGCAGGCGCCGTCGCGGTGATCAAGGAGGAAGCCCGGCACCATTTCAAGTGCGGCATGCAGCGCCGGCAGATTGCCGTCGAAATGCCGGTTCGAGGCGAAAAAGCGGAACTCGCATTCGGCAATCGGCTGGCCCTTGGCGGCGCGGGATTCCAGAAGCGGCGACAGCTGCTTGGCCCAGGTGCCGGAATAGCCGATATCGGCCAGGATCGGACGCGTCGCGGTGAACAGGCCATGTTGCTCCAGATATGCCTCGACGCCCGCGCGTTTGCGGATCAGCGCGCGTTTCAGAACCCTCCGGAACGTGGCATCGCGGGTCAGAACGCGGAACGGTTCGCCCGAGATCTCGGTCAGGCCCGCCGCGATCCGGGCGCGGATCTTCGGTGCGCAGTCGGCAAAGTCAGCGGTGGTCAGATCGAACAGCGCGAACAGCCGCGCGAGCGAGAATTCGCCCTGCATCAGATAGGTGGTGTTGGCAATCATCTGATCGGGGGTCAGCCCGGCCGCCTTGAGCAGCACCCCGGTGGCGCGGCTGGTGGCCAGTATCCGCAGCCGCGGGCCGGGGCCGAAAACGCCCGGTAACCGCGCGCGCGCGGCCTTTGCGATGTCGTGAAAGATCGTGCCGTCGCGGGTCAGAAAGAAAAGATCGCTGCTTTGCCGCCGGGCAGCGGCCATCAGAAGATCGGCGACAAACAGCCCCGCCGCCGGGCCGATCACCTGATCGATGATGGCGTCAAGATCGGTCAGCGGCACGGGCGATGCCACCGCGTAATCGCGCCGCATCTGGTCTTGCGCAAGATGGTCACTTCGGGGCCGTGCCGCGTGCCGCGCCATCCGGTGCTCGGCCATGCGCCAGTCGGCGTTGTGGTAGTGCAGCGCGTGCAACCCTGCGGCGCGGGCCTGGATCACGTCGCTGTGCCAGTTGTCACCGACATGCAGGATCGCGGCGGGCGCGAGGCCGATCGCCTTGGCGACGATGGGAAAGAGACCGCCGCCATGCTTGGTGACACCATGATCGGCCGAGACGAACAGGCAATCGACCAGCGGGGCAAAGCCCATCTCGGCCACGATCCGGCGCATCGCCCAGCCGGGCAGATACATGTCGGAGGTGATCACCACCCTGCGCCCCGACGCACGGATCGCCCGCATCGCGGCCAGCGCCTCGGGGTTCGGTGCAAGGTTGCGCGCCTCGATCTCGGCCTCGGCGGCGACAAGCTGCCGGGCGGCGACGGCGCGGCGGGTTGGATCGGCCAGGAT
>JBBKVJ010000248.1:0-6449 GCA_037968375.1 Paracoccaceae bacterium
GCCCGGCTCGACCCCGCCTGCCGCCCGGCGGTCGAGGCTGCAGCCGAAACCGTCGCCCGCGCCGCCGCTGGCGACAAGGCGGTCTACGGCGTCAACACCGGCTTTGGCAAACTCTCCTCGGTCCGCATCGCGCCGAAGGACACCGCGAAGCTGCAGGAGAACCTGATCCTGTCACATTGCGCCGGTGTCGGAGAAGCCACCCCGCGCGCCATTACACGCCTGATGATGGCGCTCAAGCTGCTGTCGCTAGGCCGCGGTGCCTCAGGCGTCCGGTGGGATATCGTGGCCATTCTCGAGGCGATGCTGGCGCATGGCGTCACCCCCGTCATCCCCGCTCAAGGCTCGGTCGGCGCCTCGGGCGACCTCGCTCCCCTCGCCCATATGGCCGCCGTGATGATCGGCCATGGGCAGGCCGAGCATGACGGCAAAACCATGCCCGGCGCCGAGGCCCTCGCCAAGGCCGGGATCACCGCCGTCACCCTTGGTCCGAAGGAAGGCCTGGCCCTGATCAACGGCACCCAGTTCTCCACCGCCCACGCGCTTGCAGGCCTCTTCGGCGCCTGGTCCGCCGCGCAATCGGCCCTGGTCACCTCGGCCCTGTCCACCGATGCGATCATGGGTTCAACCGCCCCGCTGGAACCGGCAATCCACGAGTTGCGCGGCCATCGCGGACAGATCGAGGCTGCCGCCGCGATGCGCGCCCTTCTCGATGGCTCGGACATCCGCGAAAGCCACCGCGAGGGCGACACCCGGGTGCAAGATCCCTACTGCATCCGCTGCCAGCCGCAGGTCACTGGCGCCGCAATGGACGTTCTCCGCATGGCCGCCACGACGCTGCAAACCGAGGCCAACGCCGCCACCGACAACCCCTTGATCTTGCCCGACGGCCAGATCGTGTCGGGCGGCAATTTCCATGCCGAGCCGGTGGGCTTCGCCGCCGACATGATCGCCCTTGCCGTGGCCGAGATCGGCGCCATCGCCCAGCGTCGCGTGGCGCTGATGGTTGATCCGACGCTCAGCTTCGACCTGCCGCCGTTCCTGACGCCCGACCCCGGCCTGAACTCGGGCTACATGATCGCCGAGGTCACGACGGCGGCCTTGATGAGCGAGAACAAGCACCTCGCCAACCCGACGGTGACAGACAGCACCCCCACCAGCGCCAATCAGGAGGATCACGTGTCGATGGCCGCCCACGGTGCGCGCCGCCTGTCGCGCATGGTCGCAAACCTGAACGTGATCCTCGGCGTCGAGGCGCTCTGCGCGGCGCAAGGCATCGGCTTTCGCGCGCCCCTGCAAACCTCGCCGCCACTGGCCCGCACCATCGCCCACCTGCGCGAGGTCGCCCCGGCACTGACAAACGATCGCTACATCGCCCCCGATATCGAAGCCGCCGCGCGCCTGATTGCCTCGGGCGACCTGACCCATGCCGCAGGCACCAAGCTGCCGGTGCTGGCATGACCCCGGTCAAGGTCACCTCCGGCGACAGCCCCATCGTGCTGGGCCAACCGCATGGTGGCACCTGGGTGCCGCCCGAGATCATATCGCGCCTCAACGCCACCGGCCAGACGCTCAGCGATACCGACTGGCACATCGGCCAGCTTTACGACGGCCTGATCCCCGGCGCGACCGTGGTCAGCGCCACCTTTCACCGCTATGTCATCGACGCCAACCGCGACCCCTCGGGCGCCTCGCTCTACCCCGGCCAGAACACCACCGGCCTTGTGTCGACAACCGATTTCGACGGCAATCCGATCTGGTCCGAAGCCCCCACCGCCGCCGAGATCGAGGCCCGCCGCGAGGCCTGCCACGCCCCCTACCACGCCGCCCTCGCGGCGGAACTGGACCGCGTCCGCGCCCGCCACGGCCACGCCATCCTCTGGGATTGCCACTCGATCCGCAGCCGCATCCCGTTCCTCTTTCCCGACACCCTGCCCGACCTCAACATCGGTTCCTTCGGCGGCATTACCTGCGCGCCCGCACTGGAACACCGCACAGCCGAGGCCTGCCGCAACAGCCCGTTCACCGCCATCCTCAACGGTCGCTTCAAAGGCGGCTGGACCACGCGCCATTATGGCCGCCCCGCCGAAGGCCTGCACGCAATCCAGATGGAGACCGCGCAATCGGCCTATCTGACCGATGAGGCCGCGCCCTGGACCTACTCCGCAGCCAAGGCCGCCAAACTCCGCCCGCTCCTCGCCGCCATCCTGAACGACCTTGTCGAATGGAGACCCGGTCATGGCTGATATCGTCATAGAACCCGGCCTGCACGATCGCTTCCTCGATCAGGCCGCGCACCTCTACTTCACCGCCTTCTGGCCCAAGCTCACCCGCATTCTCGGCGCAAACCGCCTGCACGATGTCGCAACCCTCGCCGCCCCGAAACTGCGCGCCGACCGCGCGATCTCGGCGCATGACGGCAGGCAGCTTTTCGGTGTGGCGGGGTTCAAACACGGCGGCACCGGACTGATCGACATCGGCCTTGGCGATCTGCAAACGCTCTATGGCTGGTGGGGCGGGCTTTGGCGCGTGCTGGCCCTGTCGGTGCTGGAACGTGACGAACGCAAGGGCGAGTTGCTGATGGATGGCATCTGCTTGGCCGAGGCTTCGCGCGGCCAGAGTATCGGCACCCGCCTTCTTGATGCGGTCGAAGCACATGCCCGCGACACCGGCGCCGCCGCCGCCGTCCGGCTGGATGTGATCGCCACCAATCCACGTGCCCGCACACTTTATGAACGGCACCGGTTCCACGCCACCCGGCAAAGCCATCTCGGCCCGCTCAAATCGATCTTCGGCTTTTCCAGCGCTACCGAAATACTCAAGCCCCTCGGGAGAACAGAATGACCGAAAAACCCCCTGGCCCGCGCCACAACCTCCGCAATGTCTATCCGCCCACCGGAACCCAGATCACCGCCAAAAGCTGGCTGACCGAGGCGCCGATGCGGATGCTGATGAACAACCTGCACCCCGATGTGGCCGAGAACCCGCATGAGCTGGTGGTCTATGGCGGCATCGGTCGGGCGGCGCGCACCTGGGAGGACTTCGACCGCATTGTCGCCTCGCTGAAAGACTTGGAGGCCGATGAGACGCTGATCGTTCAGTCCGGTCGCCCGGTCGCCGTGATCCGCACCCATGCCGATGCGCCCCGCGTGCTGATCGCCAATTCCAACCTGGTGCCGCATTGGGCGACCTGGGACCATTTCAACGAGTTGGATAAAAAAGGCCTGGCGATGTATGGCCAGATGACCGCCGGGTCGTGGATCTACATTGGCACCCAGGGCATCGTTCAGGGCACCTATGAGACCTTTGCAGAAGCCGGTCGCCAGCATTATCGCGGCGACCTGACGGGCCGCTGGATTCTGACCGCAGGCCTCGGTGGCATGGGCGGCGCGCAGCCCCTGGCCGCCGTCATGGCGGGGGCCTGCTGCCTTGCCGTCGAATGCGACGAGACCCGGATCGATTTCCGCCTGCGCACCCGTTACGTCGACGCCAAAGCCAAGTCGCTCGACGAGGCCCAGGCGCTGATCGACACCTGGACCTAAGCGGGCGAGGCCAAATCGGTGGGCCTTCTCGGCAACGCCGCCGACATCTTCCCGGAGTTGTTCCAGCGCGGCATCCGCCCCGATATGGTCACCGACCAGACCTCGGCACACGACCCCTTGAACGGCTACCTACCGCAGGGTTGGACCGTCGCCGAAGCGAAGGTGAAGCGCGAAAGTGATCCCAAAGCCGTCGAAAAAGCCGCTCGCGCCAGCATGAAGGTCCATGTCGCAGCGATGGTCGATTTCTGGAACGCCGGTGTGCCGACGCTGGACTACGGCAACAACATCCGCCAGGTGGCGCTGGACGAGGGCCTCAAAGACGCCTTCGCCTTCCCCGGCTTCGTGCCCGCCTATATCCGACCCCTCTTCTGTCGCGGCATCGGCCCGTTCCGCTGGTGTGCGCTTTCGGGCGACGCGCAAGACATCTACGCCACCGACGCCGCGATGAAGCGTCTCTTCCCCGAGAACGCGCACCTGCACCGCTGGCTCGACATGGCGCGCGACCGCATCGCCTTTCAGGGCCTGCCCGCCCGGATCTGCTGGATCGGGCTTGGCGACCGGCACCGCGCCGGCCTGATGTTCAACGACATGGTGGCCTCGGGCGAGCTGAAGGCCCCCATCGTCATCGGGCGCGACCATCTGGACTCTGGCAGCGTGGCGAGCCCCAACCGCGAGACCGAAGCGATGAAGGACGGCTCGGACGCGGTGTCGGACTGGCCGCTTCTGAACGCGCTGATCAACTGCGCTTCGGGCGCCACCTGGGTATCGCTGCACCACGGCGGCGGCGTCGGCATGGGGTTTTCGCAACATTCCGGCATGGTCATCGTCGCCGACGGCACGCCCGACGCCGCGCGGCGGCTCGAACGCGTGCTCTGGAATGACCCGGCCTCGGGTGTCTGGCGTCATGCGGATGCGGGGTATGACGAGGCCATCGCCTGTGCCAGAGAACAGGGCCTGCGGCTGCCCGCGCTGTTCGGCAACTGACTGGGAGCAAAGAATTTTCGTCCGAAAAATCTTCCGGCCTCCGGCGGACATATTTGAGCCAGAATGAAAGCCGGCTATTCGACCCGGTGCGCGTCCTCGTCCAGCGCCTTCATCAACCACCCCGCCAGCGCCACTGCGATCAGCGCGCCGGCGCATTCCGCCAATACAAACCCCGGCAGGTCGATGGGACGGATGCCGGAAAACGTATCCGTCAGGCTGCGCGCCAGAGCCACGGCGGGGTTGGCAAAGCTGGTCGAGGCGGTGAACCAGTAGGCGGCAGTGATATAAAGCCCGACCAGCATCGGGATCGCCTCGGCCCTTGAGCGCAGCGCTGCAAGGATCACGAACACCAAGCCGAAGGTCGCCACCACCTCGGCCAGCCATTGCGGCCCGCCCGAGCGTAGTGTCAGCGAGGTCTGCAGCAACGGCAGCGCGAACATCGCATGTGCCAAAAGCGTCCCCACGACGCCGCCCAGACATTGCACCAGCGCATAGAGCCCGGCCTCGCGCGCGCCGATCTCGCGCCGCACCAGGAAGGCCAGCGTCACCGCCGGGTTGAAATGCGCGCCCGAGATCGGTCCGAGGACAGTGATCAGCACGACCAGGATCGCCCCGGTGGGCAGCGTGTTGCCCAGCAGCTGCAGCGCCACATCCGGGGTCAGGTTGGTGGCCATGATCCCCGACCCCACGACCGTGCAGACCAGAAGACCGGTCCCCAGCGCCTCGGCCACCAGCCGACGCGGCAGCGTCATGGCTGTGCGCCGTCGCTGGTCACAAGCGCGGCGATCACCGGACGGCAAAGCTCGGGCCTGCCGCCGCAGCAATCCTCCATCAAGAACCCGACAAGCCCCTGAACACCCTCGATATCCGCAAAGTAACGCACCGCGCGGCCCTCGCGCGATTTGCGGATCAGCCCGGCACCATGAAGAATCCCGAGGTTCGCCGACATCGTGTTCTGCCGCACGTCAAGTGCTGCACCGATCTCGCCCGACAGGGCGCCGATATCGCCACGCCGGACCAGCAGCCGCAGCACATCAAGGCGGGTTTCCTGCGCAATCGCCGAAAAGGCAACGAGGGCGGTTTTTGTATCCATATATCATGAATATTTGATTTGTTAAGCGCCCGCAAGTCGCCGGTCGCCCCAGCACCTAGCGTTGCAGGCGTTCCAGATAATCCGCCAACCCGACCAGAACCTCGGGTGTCGGCGTCACCACGCCATCGCCGGTCTCGACCATCACGATCCGACCCTCCATCACCTTGCCGAACTCGGGCATCGGATGGGTGGTGTCATCGCGCCTGAAATAGCCGTCGATCGTCGACATCACCGCGTTGCGGTCGAACACCCCGTTGGTGCGGGCCGCGATCCGCGTCAGATCGGGCACCGCGCGCGACAAACCCGCCGCCGCCGGACCGCCACGCCCATCCATGCCGTGGCAGCCTGCGCAATTGGCACCATAGAACGCGCGGCCGACCTCGACCGGTGGCGGCTCGCAGGCGGCAAGTGCTGTCACGGCAATCAGCGGCACGATAAAATAGCGCATCACGGGGCCTCCGTCTGCAGGGTTTCCAGATAATCGACCAGTGCCAGCACGCGGGCGCTAACGATCACCGGACTGCCATCGGGCGCATCGGCCACCGCCGCATCGCCTGCAAACAGCGCCCCAAAGATCGGCATCGGCCCGCCATGCGCGCGCAGCCCCGAGAGGCCGTCGATGGTGTGCACGACGCGCAGCCAGGGGAATGTCCCGCCGTTGCGCGCCAATATCTGCGTCAGATCCGGCACGGCAACCGTCAAAATCCCGGTCATCGGGCCATCGCCTGCCGCGCCTTCGCCGTGGCATCCGGCGCAGGCCTGCAGATAGGTGTCCGCCCCAAGGCTGTCGCCCCCGGCCTCCTGCGCCACGGCCCCGGCCACCGGTGCACAAG
>JBBKVJ010000249.1:0-8765 GCA_037968375.1 Paracoccaceae bacterium
CGATTGCGGTGGGCCATGCGGCCCCGCCCGATCAGCCCGCACGCCCCGACCGCCCCAAACTGCTGTCCCCGCGCGAGATGCCGCGCCGGCGTCCGGGCAGCCCCGAAGGCCGCATCGCCTTGTTGCACGCGGTGGCACATATCGAACTGAACGCGGTCGACCTGCACTGGGATATCATCGCACGCTTTTCCGAGGTCCCGATGCCGGCCGGATTCTACGACGACTGGGTCAAGGCCGCCGACGACGAATCCAAGCATTTCAACCTGATGGCGGACTGTCTTGAAGCGGAAGGCAGCCACTACGGCGCCCTGCCCGCGCATGCCTCGATGTGGCGCGCCGCCGAGGATACCGCGCAGGATCTGCTGGCGCGGCTGGCGGTCGTGCCGATGGTGCTTGAGGCGCGCGGACTGGATGTGACGCCGGGCATGATCGAGATCTTTCGCAAGGCGGGCGCGGCGCAGGCGGTGGCGGCGCTGGAGGTGATCTATGCCGAGGAGGTGAGCCATGTCGCCTATGGCTCGAAATGGTTCAACTTCCTGTGCGGGCGGGAAAATTCTGACCCCAAGGAGGTGTTTCACGCCCTGGTCCGCAAGCATTTCCACGGTGCGTTGAAGCCACCCTTCAACGACGAAAAGCGCGCCGAGGCGGGGATTCCGCCCGATTTCTACTGGCCGCTGACTGAAACCTGACGCCCCGAAGAGTCAAGATATAGGCGGAAACCCGCCGCGATCGGCGGTTATGCACCACCGGATGTTAAACAAGTTGCCATCACTTGGGCACCTGGGTTAGCACCGATCAGGGCTTAGGCAGCGGGGGCAGTCGAGGCTCGATATGGCAGGCAAACGGGGCAAAGAACTTGCAATTACGGCTTTCTCACAGACTGAGCGCCACGCTTGAGCGGAACTTTCCCGAGCGTAGACTTTTCCTGAAATCCGACAGCGAAACCCGGTTCATCCGGCTTCGCCCCGCCACCCAGGCGATGGCGATCATGGGCACGACGCTGGTCGTCGGCTGGACGATCATCGCGACCGCGGTCCTGCTGATGGAATCGATCGGCTCGGGCACCGCGCGCGAGCAGGCGGTGCGGCAGCAATCGACCTATGAGATGCGGCTGAATGCGATGGCGTCGGATCGCGACTCGCGCGCCGCCGAGGCGCAGGCGGCGCAGGAGCGGTTCAACCTGGCGCTGTCCGAAGTGTCCGCAATGCAGGAGCGGCTGCTGGCGTCGGAAGACCGGCGCCGCGAGCTGGAAACCGGGATCGAAGTGATCCAGTCGACACTGCGCCGCACCATGCAAGAACGCGATGGCGCCCGCACCGAAACCCAGCGCGTCATGGCCGAGGCCGCAGGCACTGCCCCCGACAAGGTTTTGGGCGCCGATGCCGAGGAACTGGCCGCGACGGTCGGGTTCCTGACCGATGCGCTGAACGAAACCGCAGGCCAGCGCGAGAAAAGTGCCGCCGATGCGGTGACCGCGAATGTCGAGGTTGACCGTCTGGCGCTGGAATTGCGCCTGATCGAAGAGCGTAACGACCGGATTTTCGGCCAGCTGGAAGAGGCTGTGACGGTGTCGATGGAACCGCTGGACGAGATGTTCCGGGCGGCCGGCATGCCGACCGAACGGATCATCGAGGAAGTGCGCCGCGGCTATTCCGGCCAAGGCGGCCCGCTGATGCCGATCTCGATGTCGACGATGGGCGCCGAGCCCGAGGCCGATGCGCTGCGCGCCAATGAGATCCTGCGCCGCATGGACGAGATGAACCTGTACCGGATCGCCGCGCAGAAGGCGCCGTTCGCGATACCGGTCAAGGCCGCGTTCCGGTACACCTCGGGCTATGGATATCGCCGCGATCCCACGGGCGGCGGCGGCACGCGGATGCACGAAGGCACCGATTTCGCTGGTGCCTCGGGCACGCCGATCTATGCCACCGCCGACGGCGTGGTCAGCCATGCTGGATGGCAGGGCGGCTATGGTCGGCTGGTCAAGATCAGCCACGCCTTCGGGGTCGAGACGCGCTATGCGCATATGTCGAAACTGCACGTCAAGGCCGGCGAACGGGTCTCGCGCGGGGACCGGATCGGTGATATGGGAAATTCCGGTCGCTCGACAGGAACGCATCTCCACTACGAAGTGCGCGTCGGTGGCCAGGCTAAAAATCCGATGAGTTACATCAGGGCGGCGAAAAATGTTTTCTAAATCCAAAATCAACGAGCCCGGCCCGAAGGCCAATCCCGAGGCGGAGAAACCGAAAATGCCCGACACTGCGACTGCGATGAAATCATCCGGTGACTTCATGCCGGCGACGACGACCAAGCCAAAGGCGGCGCCGTCGATCCTGTCCTCGGACCTGACGATCAAGGGCAACCTCAAGACCTCGGGCGATATCCAGGTCGAGGGCACTGTCGAGGGCGATATCCGCGCCCATCTTCTGACCGTCGGCGAAGGTGCCACGATCAAGGGCGAGATCATGGCCGACGACGTTGTCGTCAATGGCCGGGTGATCGGCCGGGTGCGCGGGCTGAAGGTGCGTCTGACCTCGTCGGCGCGCGTCGAAGGCGACATCATCCACAAGACCATCGCGATCGAGTCGGGGGCGCATTTCGAAGGTTCGGTGCAACGTCAGGAAGATCCGATGACCTCGGGCAAACCGGCGCTGGCGCTGCCGAAGACCCAGGAACCTGCCAAGACCTGAGTGTCGGCACATCACGGTTACGAGACGGGCGCGGGGTCAATCCTGCGCCCGTTTTGCGTTCAGGGGGCACCGCCCAGCAGCCTGCGATACAGATGCCAACTGGCGTGGCCAAAGACCGGCAGCACCAAAAACAGGCCCAGAAATGCGGGCAGCATCGCCAGAAACATTGCCACCGCGATCAGTGCCGCCCAGGCCAGCATCGGCCCGGGGCTGACCAGCACCGACTTGACCGAAGCGATCATCGCGGTGACGAAATCGACCTCCTTGTCCAGAAGCAGTGGCAGGCTGATAACGTTGGTGGCGAAAAGGACGAAGGCAAAGCCGGCGCCGACGATCGAGCCAACGGCCAGCATCGCCAGACCGTGCGGTGTCAGGAATACACCGAAAGACGATGAGACATTGGTCATCGTGCTGAGGCCCAGGAACAGCGCAAAGATCATATGGCCGAGGAAGTTCCAGAACAGGAAGAAGATCACGATGATCGCCGCAATCCAGGGGATTTGACGATCTTTCTGGCGAAAGATCACGCCAAGGACCGCGCCCCAGCCAAGCGGCTTGCCGGCCTCGAGCCTGCGGCTGACCTCGTAAAGGCCCACCGCCGCTAAGGGGCCGAGCAAGGGGAACCCCAGCGTGATCGGGATCGTCCACCAGATCTGATCGGCAGTCACCAGTACCCAGTAAAGGAACAGACCGCCCGCAACATAGACGCCCGCGAAGAACAGGCCATAGCTGGGCGCGGTGCGAAAATCGCGCCAGCCTGCGATCAGGGCGGCACGAAGGTCGGCCAGTTCGGCCTTCCTGATCGCGCCCAGGACATGGGGTTGCGCAACGGCAATATCGGACATTGACCCGGCCTCATCCAAATCTCGCGCGCGGACTTAGGTTAGGACAGCGCGGGCCAGTCTGGCAAGGGCGCGCCTCTTGATTCAATCCTCGAGGTCGGCGATCTCGCCGCGTTTCTTGCCCGAGGCGTTCTGCGCCAGGGTCGCGGCCATGAACCCGTCCAGATCGCCATCGAGCACGCCGCCCGTGTCCGACGTCTCGTGCCCGGTGCGCAGGTCCTTGACCATCTGATAGGGCTGCAGCACGTAGGAGCGGATCTGGTTGCCCCAGCCCGCGTCGCCCTTGTTCTCGTGCTGCTCCTGGATCACGGCGTTGCGCAGGTCGAGTTCGCGCTGGTACAGCCGCGCCTTCAACGCATTCATCGCGATCTCGCGGTTCTGGTGCTGCGATTTCAGCGACGAAGTCACAACGATGCCGGTCGGCAGGTGGGTGATCCGCACCGCTGAATCGGTCTTGTTGACGTGCTGGCCGCCCGCCCCGCTGGCGCGCATCGTATCAAGCCGGATGTCCTTGTCCTGCACCTCGATATCGATGTCGTCATCGACCACCGGATAGACCCAGACGGCGGAGAACGAGGTATGCCGCCGTGCCGCAGAGTCATAGGGCGAGATCCGGACCAGCCGGTGCACGCCGGATTCCGATTTCAGCCAGCCATAGGCGTTTTGCCCGGCGATCTTGTAGGTCGCCGACTTGATCCCGGCCTCTTCGCCCGGACTCTCGTCGAGAAGCTCGACCGTATAGCCATGTGCATCGGCCCAGCGGGTATACATCCGCGCCAGCATGTTGGCCCAGTCGCAGCTTTCGGTACCACCGGCACCTGCGTTGATTTCAAGGAAGGTGTCGTTGCCGTCGGCCTCGCCGTCCAGCAGCGCCTCAAGTTCTTTCGCCGCCGCCTTTTCGCGCAGGGTGCCCAAGGCTGCCTCGGCCTCGGCGATGACCTCGGCGTCGGCCTCGGCCTCGCCCATCTCGATCAGCTCGATATTGTCCGACAGGTCGCGCTCGATCGTGTCCACGGTCTCGATCTTGTCGACCAGCGCCTGCCGCTCGCGCATCAGCTTTTGCGCGCGCTCGGGATCGTTCCAGAGATCGGGGTCCTCGGTGCGCGCGTTGAACTCTTCCAGCCGGTGCTGGGCAGTTTTACGGTCCATCCGCTTGGCGAGAAGGTCGAGCGACCGACGGATCGCTTCGATATTGGCTTCGGTTTCGGCGCGCATGCGGGTTGGCCCTGCTTTGGGTTGGGAGTGCGGAGATAACCCGACCTGCGGCAGGCGACAAGCTTAGTAGAGACCGCCCGACGAGATCGTGCCGAAGGTGGCGCGCTTCGGGATCGTCCGGCGTTCGCCGCTGGAGGTGGTGACCGTGCGTCCCTCGGAGGGATCGCTCTGGCCCTGTTCGAACAGCGGCAGGTTCGATCCGATCGCAAAACCGCCATCGAAGAAGATGCCGAATGACGGTTCCGCGCCTTCGCGGAAATATTCCGAGACCACATAATCGCCGCTGGCACCGTCAGGCAGGCGCATCCCGGAAAACCGGTCGATGTTGATGAAGAAGCCGCCCGGCGGCACCCGGAACTTTGTGCCGCCATAGCGCTTGATCGCCTCGGTCATGAAGCTTTGGAAGACCGGCCCGCACATGCCACCGCCCGACGCACTGTTGCCCAGACTGCGTGGCTGGTCGTAACCGATATAGCACCCCGCCGCGATGGTTGAGGAATAGCCGACGAACCACACGTCCTTGCTGTCGTTCGTGGTGCCGGTCTTGCCGGCAATAGGCACCGGCAGATTGACGCCGCGCGCGGTGCCGCGATTGACGACACCTTCCAGCATCGAGGTCAGCTGATAGGCGGTAATCGCGTCGATCACCCGGTCGCGGCGCGAGGTGATGCGCGGGGCATCGCCCGGTGCAAGCGAGGCCGTCTGACACTCGTCGCAGACCCTCTGATCATGGCGATAGACGGTGCGGCCCCAGCGGTCCTGAACCCGGTCGACCAGCGTGGGTTCCACCCGCTCGCCGCCATTGGCGAACATCGAATAGGCGGCGACCATGCGAAACAGCGTGGTTTCCTGGCTGCCAAGCGCGTTGGCCAGATAGGGGCGCATCCGGTCGTAGACGCCGAACCGTTCGGCATAGCTGGCGACCTGGGGCATGGTCACTTCCTGCGCCAGACGGATGGTCATCAGGTTGCGCGACTGCTCGATCCCGGTACGGATCGGCGCCGGGCCGTAGTAGCGGTTGGACGCGTTCTTGGGGCGCCAGATGCCTTCGGGTGTGTCGATCTCGATCGGCGCATCGACGATGATCGACGCGGGGGTAAAGCCGCTGTCGAGTGCCGCGGCATAGACGAAGGGCTTGAAGCTGGACCCGGGCTGACGCTGGGCCTGGGTGGTGCGGTTCAACTCGGAGGCCTGATAGGAAAACCCGCCCTGCATGGCGATGACCCGGCCAGAGTTGACGTCCATCGCCATGAAGCCACCCTGCACCTCGGGGATCTGGCGCAGAGTCCAGCGGATGAACGCGCCGTCGCTATCCTGGGTCATGGCGCGCACATGAACGACATCGCCAACCGACATAAGGTCGCTGGCGGCCTTGGCACGGGGGCCAAGGCGGCCGTCGGCCTGACGCTTGCGGGCCCAGCCGATATCCTCGGGGGTAATGAAATGCCCGTCTTCGTCTTCCTTGACACCTTCGATGCCGATCCGGGCGCTGCTGTCGCCCAGCGACAGCACGACAGCGGCGTGCCAGCCCGCGACATCGCGCGCCACGTCGACCTCGGCCAGTGCCGCGCGCCAGTTATCCTCGCCGTCCAGCCGCTCGGGCGCGATCACCTTGCGGGTACCGCGCCAGATGCCGAGGTTGCGGTCGTATTTCTCGAGCCCGTCGCGCAATGCGGCGGCAGCGACCTCCTGCATTTCGGGATCGACCGTGGCGCGGATCGTCAGACCGCCGCTAAAGAATTCTTCTTCGCCGAAGGTCGACGACAACTGGCGGCGAATTTCGTCGGTGAAGTAGTCGCGCGGCGGCAGGCTGTCCTTGAAGGGCTCGAAATCGCCGGCCTGAACCGACAGCAGCGGCAGCGCCTGTTCGGCCTCGTAGGTGGCGCGATCCAGATAGCGGTTCTGATACATCTCGCGCAGCACGTAATTGCGGCGGTTCAGCAGGCGCTCGGCGTTGCGGACGGGATGAAAGTTCGACGGCGCCTGCGGCAGGGCGGCCAGGAACGCGGCCTCGTGCGGCTGCAGTTGCGTCAGCGTCTTGTTGAAATAGGTCTGCGCGGCAGCGGCGACACCAAAGGAATTCTGGCCGAGAAAAATCTCATTCATGTAGAGTTCGAGAATCTTCTCCTTGGTCAGGGCGTTCTCGACGCGGGCGGCCAGAATCAGCTCCTTGATCTTGCGTTCCGCCGAGCGGTCCGACGACAGAAGAAAGTTCTTCATCACCTGCTGGGTGATCGTCGAGGCGCCGCGCAGCCTGCCGCCCGCCAGCGCATCGCGCGCCGCCGCCAGCATGCTCATCGGGTCATAGCCCTTGTGGGAATAGAAATTCTTGTCCTCGGCCGAAATAAACGCCTGTTTCACCAGATCGGGAATTTCGTTCGACGCCACGAAGATCCGCCGTTCTTGCGCAAACTCGTCGATCATCCGGCCCTCGCCCGAATAGATCCGACTGATCGTCGGTGGCGTGTACTGCGCCAGTTGCTCGTGGTTCGGCAGGTCGCGCCCGTAGAAATGGAAAATTCCGCCAATGGTCAGCGCACCGGCAAACAGGCCAAGTGTCACGAGCGAAAAGATCGCTCCGAAGGCAGATGCGATAAAGCGAAGCATGGGTGCAGTGTCCTAGGGTTCGGGCAACTAGTATATAGGACGCCGGGATGGCCGGGTCAAAGTGAAGTCGATGTCTGGGCGACATGCCGCGTGGCCATCGCGCGAGAGGTGACCGCCTAGCGGCGGCGCAGGGTCCGCAACGCCTGATCGGCGGTTTGCCAAGCCGCGATCGCGGCGGCGATACCTTGCGCTGCGCGGGCACGCCAGTCGGGTGAGGTCAGCCGATCACGGTCGGCGCGCGAGGACAGATAGCCAAGCTCGATAAGCACCGAGGGGATATCGGGTGCCCGCAGCACCGAAAACCCCGCCGCCTGGCGGGGCCGCTTGTGTAGGCCCCCGACACTGCCCTCAAGCCCCGCGACGATCGCATCGGCCAGCGCATCCGAGCGCGGCGTGGTGTCGATGCGCGCCAGGTCCATCAAGGCTGCGGCCACCAGATCATCCTGTCCGGTCAGATCAGCGCCGGCCAGAAGATCGGCCCGGTCGTGGCGTTCGGCAAGTGCCGCTGCAGCCTCGTCCGAGGCGGTATCTGAAAGCGTGTAAACCGTGGCCCCGGTGGCCCGACCTGCGGTCAGTGCATCGGCGTGGAGCGAGACAAAGATATCGCCGCCCGCCTCGCGCGCCCGGGTGATCCGACCGTCGAGCGGTACGAACATATCCTCGGTTCGGGTCAAAACGGCATGGAAACCGCTGCGGATCAGCGCCTCTTGCAACGCGCGCGCGAAGGTCAGCATCAGGTCGGCCTCTCTTGTGTCCGCATCCTGGGCGCCGGGATCGATACCGCCGTGACCGGGGTCAAGAACCACAGTCAGGGTTGTGTAATCCTCGGGTGGGCGAGGCAGTGCGGGCAAAGGCCGGGTCCAGTCCGCAGCCGCAGGCGTGCCCGAGGCGGCACCGAACGCGGTGTCGCTGGCTGGCGAAAGGCTGACCGAGATCAGGGCGCCACCCGGTGCCGCATGGGTCTCCATTCCTGCCGAACCGACCGTAAAGGGTGCGGCGAGGTCCAGCACCAGGCGCGACCAGCCGGGTTGCATGATGCCGGTGCGCAGGCCGGTGGCGCGCGTGGATTTCATGATCGAGGTCGCGGGCGTGCCGCGCCAGTCCACCTCGTGGAAATCCATCACAAGCCGGGGCGGATCGGCCAGAGTGAACACACGCCAAGGGATTGCGTGACTAAGGCTGAGGGTGACGGCGATGCCGGTTTCCGTATCGGTGATCGAAGACGCAGGCATATTCAGGCGCGCAAGTGCGGTCAGGTCCTCGGCACGCAGCGGCGCGAGGCTGGCAGCGCAGATGGCTGCGGCAGTAATTATGGTTGCCAGCCTGCTCATGGCCTCGGGATTTTGTTTTTCCGAGCGTAGCAGAGGCGATCTTTATGCGAAAGATCGAGAAGAACGATTCTTCTGGC
>JBBKVJ010000250.1:0-2966 GCA_037968375.1 Paracoccaceae bacterium
CTGTGACGACGCCGACCGCGAAGGCGGCCAGTGCCGCCAGACCGGCCAAAAGCGGCGCCGCGCCCCAGTTTGCAATGACAATCGCGATCAGCGCCCAGACCACGGCGGCGCCGTAAAGCGGCGCGCCGGGATTGCGGCTTTGCACCCAGATCGCCAGAGCCACCGCGCCGATCAGCGACAAGACGGCGGCCACCGGCTCGGACACCACGCCGAAGCCGCCCAGCATGATCCCGACCCCGGCCCAACTGGCTGCCGTCAGCCAGCCCGCATAGACGGCGATGGGTGCGGCGAGCAGCCAGCGTTCCTGCCCTTTGGGTGCGCGCAAAAGTGCCCAGATCGCCAGCAGCAGCATCGCCCAGATCTGCACTGTGGACAGAAGCGGCGCCGCCTTGGCGACCGCCAGCCACGACGCGCCAAGCGCCAGGCTGAGAATGAGCGGCCAGCGCGGGCGATCCCATCCGGCATCCTCGGCGCGTTTGAAAAGTCCCCAGCCTGCATGCCCGAGAAGCCACAGATAGATCAGGCCCCAGATCGCGAACGCATAGCCCGCAGGTTGCACCGGCGGATTGTCCTGCGGCACCGGAAAATCGCCCGGATCAAAGCCGCCAAAACCCGGCACGAAAAAGGGTGATACCGCAAAGGCAATCGCCGCCGCGAGGACGAGGACGGCTTTCATGCGTCGCTGATCGGTATTCATTCCGTGCGTCTCCCTCGTGCCTGTCTGCCGGGTGTGAGCGTCGTGCACCCTGATGCCTGATCCGAGGTAGGCCGGGACGTCGGCAAGACCAGAGGCGCCTTACCAGGCTTCGGACAGAATCCAGTCGCTGCGGGTCTGATAGTCGGGATCCTTGAGCAGTTCCACGATCCGCTCCTCATGTGCCACGCAGGCAGCAGTGTGCAGCCGCGCAAGCTCGGTATCCTGCAAAAGCTGCCCGTATTCGTCCCTTGCGGCGGTATCGCCACGCTCGAATGAGCTGGTTTCCTCGCCATTGCCGTTGCGCATCCGCCAGTAGCGTTGTGACACCTGCTTGCCCGCGATCACCACATCGCCCCGGAACATCTTGACGAGATAGGAGGCGAGCGAGCGGAGCGGATAGTGATCGAGCGCGGCAAGCTCGTAACCGCCCCGGCAATCGTTGCCGTTCAGCGATCGGTCCTCGGCCAGCGCGGGCAGCGGTCGTCCGGATCCGTCGAGCCAGATCACCTTGTCGGGCGCCTTGTCGATATCGGGGCGGTGATTGCGGATGTTGGAAATCGCAGGGCTGAGGCGGGTGATGCTTTTCACGCCACGATTGGCCTTGTAAGGACCCGGGCGTTCGGTCTGGTGCTTCGGGAACAGGTCCTTGACCCAGCCACGATCGTAGCTATCGCGCCGGTTGCTGCCGTGGTTCAGTTCGAAGATCGACAGGATATCGAAGGCGCCGCTGGCCTGAAAGAGGTCATTCAGGCGGCCGTCGCCCTGACGGATGTTGATGAATTCATCGACATCCATCGAAATGAAGAAATCGGCCTCGGCAAAGACCGGCAGGGTCTGCACATGGTTCAGCGCGGTCGGCTGGAAATAGGTCGATCCTGCCGCGACGGCGGGGTTTTCCAGGTGTTGCACCATGCCCATTGCATCAAGCCGCGCCAGAATCGCATCTGTGCCATCGCTGCAATCGTTGGTGTAGACGACGAAATCGGTGACGCCGACGGCGCGGTGCCAGGCGATCCATTCCAGGATGAACGGACCCTCATCCTTCATGCAGGTCGCGATCAGGATACGCGGGTTCGCGGGCGGCCAGGCGATGGCGCTGGCGTCGTCGGAAACGCGGCTATGGGTGGTCAGGGGCATTCGGTCTTTCCACCGTTTTTCGGCCTGCTGGGACCAGGCGCGCGGACTATCGCCGAGGCTCCGGTGCTCGTCAACGCCGCGCCTTCAGGCAAGGTTACCCTCGGGCGTGATGCGGGTCTTGCCGCCGATCCACGGCGCCAGAGCCTGCGGCAACTGCACGCCGCCGTCGGCCTGCTGGCCGTTCTCCAGTACCGCGATAAGGCAGCGGCCGACGGCAAGGCCGGAACCGTTCAGGGTGTGGACAAACTCGGGCTTGCCGCCTGATTGCGACGCATTGGCCGGGCGGTAGCGGGCGTTCATCCGGCGGGCCTGGAAATCGCCGCAGACCGAGATCGACGAGATCTCGCGGTAGGTGTTCTGACCGGGCAGCCAGACCTCGATATCATGCGTCTTGCGGGCGCCAAAACCCATGTCGCCGGTGCACAGGACCATTGTGCGGTAGGGCAGGCCGAGGCGTTCCAGCACGGTTTCGGCACAGCGGGTCATCCGGTCGTGTTCGGCCAGTGAGGTTTCGGGCGTGGTGATCGACACCATCTCGACCTTCTCGAACTGGTGCTGGCGCAGCATGCCCGAGGTGTCCTTGCCCGCTGATCCGGCCTCGGAGCGGAAGCATTGGGTATGGGCGGTCAGGCGGATCGGCAGGGCGGCCGCGTCGAGAATCTCCTCGCGCACGGTGTTGGTCAGGGTCACCTCGGAGGTCGGGATCAGCCACCAGCCGTTGGTGGTCTGATAGCTGTCCTCAGCGAATTTCGGCAGCTGGTTGGTGCCGACCATCGCTTCGTCGCGGACCAGGACGGGGGTGATGGTCTCCAAAAGGCCGTGCTCGATGGTGTGCAGGTCCAGCATGAACTGCGCCAGGGCGCGGTGCAGGCGGGCGACGGCGCCTTGCAGCACCACGAAGCGGCTGCCGGACAGTTTTGCGGCGGTGGCGAAATCCATGCCTTTTTTCACGGCGGCAAGCTCGAAATGCTCGACGGGCGTGAAATTGAATTCGGGCGGCGCGCCCCAGCGGTGCAGCTCGACATTGTCGGTCTCGTCGCGGCCGTCGGGCACCTCGGCCAGGGGGCTGTTCGGCAGCGACAGGAGAAGGCCGCGCAGCGCCTCGTCGTCAGTCTTGGCCTCGGCCTGCAGG
>JBBKVJ010000251.1:0-9482 GCA_037968375.1 Paracoccaceae bacterium
CGCCGCGCAGCGTCGCGGCATGGGTCAAACGGCGGCGCGCCATCGTCAGACAAAGATAGTTGTCGAACCGGCCTTGTCCGACGGGGGCGCCTTGGCGGAAATCGCAGGCGCTGCCGGACACCGGTTCCGTCTGCCCGGTCGGCAGCTTCGCGGCGTCGAGGACGAGCGTGGTTTCGGCGGGGCAGGTCAGGGTCTGCAGTCCGGCGGGGTCGGGGCCCAGCTGCCAGTAGCTGTGGTTCGCCAGGTTCGCCAGTGTCGGCGCATCGGTTTCTGTGCGGATCGTCAGGGTCAGCGACGCGGGCGGCTCGGCCAGATAGGTGGCGGTGATCCTCCGGTTGCCGGGAAATCCGCCATCACCGTGGCCAAGCCCGAGTTCCAGCGTCACCCGGTCGGGTCGGTGATCGGTGATCTGCCAGACCCGGTCATGGGTGGCGCCTGCGCCGCCGTGCAGGGTGTTCGCGCCTTCGTTGGCGGTGAACCGGTGCGTCAGACCGGCGATACCGGCGCTTGCCGCAGCGATCCGGTTCGCGACTGGCCCGACGATGGCGCCATGATAGGGCCGCGCGGTGGCAAGGCCCGGCGGTGCGCCGGCGTCGATCGTCAGGCCGTGCCCGACCCCGATCAGGCGCACCTCTTGCAACACTGCGCCGAGGCTGCGGATGCGGGCCGAGACCTGGCCGTCGGCGATGTCGAAGCTGTCTGTCATCGCCACAATCCTGTCCCGCGGCGGGATTTTGCGCAAGCGTCTGGGCAGGCGACGACGCGGGAACTTTTCGGCCTCCAGAGAGTTGTCCCCTCAATGAACCTAATGGAACCCATTTTGGGTTTCCGTAAAATAAATCTGGAGGTAAAGCCCATGAAACGGCTTGGAATGACGACGGCAATTATTGCTCTTGTGACGGCTGGTGCGGCCTCTGCCGAAACCGCAGCAAAAGCGACAACCGACCTCAACCTGCGCATGGGCCCCGGCCCGAATTACGAGATCGTCACGGTCATCCCCGGTGACGGCAGCGTCGCGGTCGACGGCTGCATTGCCGAAAGCAACTGGTGCCAGGTCAGCTATGACGGGCAGGCCGGTTGGGTCTTTGGCGACTACCTGCTGGCCGATGTCGGCGGCGAGATGAAAGTCGTGACCATGGAACGTGAAGTCGTGCAGGTTCCGACCGTCGAATATCAGGAAGGCAAAGGCGCCGTCGAAGGCGCGGTCTTCGGTGCCATCGTCGGCGGTCTGATCGCCGGTCCGATCGGTATTGCAGCAACCTCGGCTGGCATTGCTGCCGGTGTTGCGGCAGGCGCTGCGACCGGTGCCGTCGTGGGCGACGCCGAGACGCCCGACTACGAGGGCAAGATCCGCACCTATGTGGTCGAGAATCCGGTCGAGACGGTCTATTACGAAGGTGAAGTCGTGACCGGTGCGCGTATTGGCGATGGGGTGGAAATCTATCCGATCCCGAATACCCAGTATTCGTATCTCTACATCAACGGCACCCGCGCCGTCATCTCGAACGATACGCGGACGGTCACCTACATCGCGCGTTGATCCTGTCGGATTGACGTAAGATTTGCGGCCCGTGCCTGTTCAGGCACGGGCCGTTCCTCTTGGCAGAATGCCGCAGGGCCTGACCGGGTCGGCCCAGGCGAAACCTGAACGCATATCAAAGGATAACGCGCGGTTCGGGGCGGCCTTTGGCGACCCCCTCAACAGCGAAGGTCTGACCGCTCAGCGGGTGGGCGGCGCGGTCCTTTTTGTTGATGCCCTGCAGCGCAGAGGTGCAGTAAAGCGTGGTAAGGTCGGCGCCGCCGAAGGCCGGGCACGAGGTGTGCCGGGCGGGGAACGCGACGCTGCGCTGGCGCGTGCCGTCGGAGCTGTAGCACGACACCCGGGCCGAACCCCATTCGGCCAGCCAGAGGTTGCCATCGACATCGGTGACGGCGCCGTCGGGGTTCAGGGTCTCGGGCCCAAGGTCGAGAAAGACAGCGGCATCGCCGTCTGGCCAGCCGTCCTTGTCAAGACGGGTGCGCGTGACCTTGCGGGTGGCGGTGTCGGCGAAATAAAGCTGCCTGCCGTCGGGCGAAAAACAGGTGGCGTTGGGGATGCAGATGCCGGTCATCAGCACCCGCAACTCGCCCCTGTAATAGCGATAGAGGCTGCCGACAGCCTCGTCGCCGGTCTTGGCCATCGTGCCGATCCAGAAACCGCCCATCGGGTCCGCACGACCGTCGTTGGAACGGGTGCGGGGGGTGTCGGCCTCAAGGGCGACGATGTCTTGCGATGTGCCGGTGCTAAGGTCGAACTGGATCAGCGCCCTTTCCGAAGCAATCAGCAGCGTGTCGCGGTCGATCCAGCCGGCCGCCGACACCTGATCGGGAAAGGTCCATTCGCGGGGTGTCCCGCCGTCGCGGGTCATCAATTTGCGGCCGATGATGTCGAACCAGAAAAGCTGTTGCCGCTCGGGATGCCAAAGCGGGCCTTCGCCAAGCTGGCAGGGGCGGCTGTCGTAGACCATGCTCATGCCGATGCATCCCAGGCTGTGACCAGCGCTTTGGCGCGCTTGCCGACCTCGGGCGGCGCAAGGCCGGGTGTATAAAGCGCGGTGCCGATGCCGACGCCCGAGACGCCCGCCTTGCGCCAGACCGCGAAATCATCGGCGCCGACGCCGCCGACGGCGAAGATCGGGGTTTCGGGGGGCAGGACTGCGCGGAGCGCCATGATGCCGTCCGCGCCGATCAGGCTGGCGGGGAATATCTTCAACCCGTCGGCGCCGTGTTTGAGGGCAGCGAAACATTCGGTGGCGGTGAAGGTGCCGGGGAAACTTTGCAGACCGAATTTCCTGGTAGCCTCGATCACAGAGGCGTCCATGTTCGGTGAGACGATCAGCCTGCCGCCGACATCGTGAACCTGCGCCACCTCTGTCGGTGTCAGAACCGTACCCGCGCCGATCAGGGCGTCGCTAGCGAACGCCCTGACCATCGCCGCGATGCTGTCGAGCGGAAGGGGCGAGTTCATCGGCACTTCGATCCGGGTGATCCCGGCACTGATCAGCGCCTCGGCAACCGCCACGGCTTCGGGCGGGGTGAGGCCGCGCAAGATGGCGATGATCGGGCGGCTCACTCTTTGGGTCCCTGCGCCAGCGCGCGGGCGGCGATCAGTCCGGCGAGGGTCATGTCGGTCGCATCGGCACGCGATGGCACTGCGCCCTGATGGCCAAGTGCTGTGGCGTAGAGATTGCCGAGCCGTGCGGCGGCGATGATCGCGATCTCCTGGCCCAGCCAGTAGGGCCGGGCTGCGGCAAGCTCGGCGCCGATCAAAAGGCCCGACAGACGCGCGGTCGCGGCAGAGGCGTCAAGCTGATCTAGAAGACCCCCGGCGCGCAGGCCGAAAAGCTGCCCGGCCAGACGTTCGGGATGCGACAGCGTGTCGGCGATGGCGGTGGCGAAGGCGGTGTCGTCCCAGCCGTCGCCCAGCGCATGGCGCAGGACCGATGCCTTGGACAGAAGCGCGAACAGCTCGCCGGTCATGAAGCTGGCAAAGCTGACGACTTCGCCGGCGCTGATATGGACCCATTTGGAATGCGTGCCGGGCAGGCAGAGGACGCCGTCGTAGCCGGGGTTCAAGGCCAGATAGCCCGCGATCTGAGTTTCCTCGCCGCGCATCACATCGGCGGGGCGGATCTGTTTCAGGCCGGGGGCGATCAGGACGCGCAGGCGCGGGTCGGTCGATCTGGCACGGGCGAGCGGGCCAGCAAGCTGCGCGCAGGGCACGCCGCGGTAGGGCGCCTCGGCCCAGCCCTGGCGTGAGCCGACCATGCCGCAGGCGATCACCTCGGTCGGGCGGTGCAGCCACGGCGCGATCAGCGCGAGAAGTGCCGGTTCGAACCGGTCGGGCTGAAGTGTGCCCATGCCGTCGTCCGAGGCCGCTTCGGCCAGCACGGTCCCCGCCGCGGTCATCGCCCAGGCGCGAAGCCGCGTCGTGCCCCAGTCGACGGCAATCCAGGCCGGATCATTCATCCCGTCATCACCACGCCGCCGTCGATTACCAGTGCCTGGCCGGTCATCATCTTCGACGCCCTGGACGCCAGAAACAGCGTGCCGCACACGATATCCTCGGGCTCGAGCGTGTCGGTCAGGCATTGCCGGGCGACATGCGCGGCAAGTGCGTCGGGCGTCACCCAGAGGTCCATATGCTTTTGCGTCAGCACCCATCCGGGTGCCAGCGCATTTACCCGGATCCGGTCAGGGCCGAATTCGCGGGCCAGCGTCCGGGTCAGACCGGTGATTGCGGCATTGGCACTGGTGTAGGCGGGGTAGCCCGCATTGCCCATCATGTAACTGACCGACGAGAAATTCACGATCGCACCGCCACCGGCCTTTTGCATGCCGGGGATCACCGCCTGGGCGGCGAAGAAATACGCCTTGAGGTTGATCCCATCGACCAGTCCCAGAATTCCTCGGTGACCTCTAGCGTGGCGTGGCGCTGGTCGTTGGCGGCGTTGTTGACCAGGATCGTGACCGGGCCGTGGGCCTTGGCGGCCGCTTCGACCGAGGACCTGAGGGCGGCGATATCGGTGATGTCGCAGGGCAGGCAGAGCGGGCGGTTGCCGGTGGCTTTTCCCATCGCGTCGCAAAAAGCAGTGCCGTCCGAACGCTGGACGAAGGCGACCCGGGCGCCCTGGCGCAGGAAACCTTCGGTCAGCGCGGCGCCGATGCCCGAGCCGCCGCCGGTGATGAACACCGAGGCGTCGCGAAGATCGTGGAAGGTGGTCGGCAGGTCCATGCGGCGCCTCCGTCGGGTAGGAATGGTTCATCCAAAAGAGATTTCGGCAGAATTTCCAGCGGAAAGAAGTGTCGCTATCGGGTATTATCGGCGCGGCGATCAGTTAGTCGGGATCAAGGACGACCGGACGATATCATTCACCCCTGCGCCTTCCAGAGGCCCTCATATTCCAGCACGACGCCCGCCACGTTCACCCTGAGCCGGGCGGAAAAGCCGCTGTCGAGTGAGGTGTAGTCATAGGCATTCTCGCCGGTCCGCCGATAGCGTTGTCTGAGCGGCTTGACGCGCTCGTCGGCGGGGTCGAACCAGGCGGCGAGAATCTCGGCCTCGTCGCCCACCGCCAGCTTCAGGCGGCGGATCGGAAGCGTGTTGGTGGCCGGTGTGAAGCCGATGTCGATATCAAGCGCGTCTTCGAGGCCGGGAACCTCGGTGCCGTTCTGCGTCCAGACACCGTCCGGCGCGCGACGGATGAAGATGCGCGAGTTGGCCCCGATCCGGACGCGTCGCGTGGTGCCGTCGTCACGGGCGCGCACCCGGTAGCGGGTGATGTTCCAACTGGCATCGGTGGCCGAACCGTCAATCAGATAGCCGCCCTCGGCATCGGCGAACCGGCAGGCATCGTTGCCGGGCTGGTCCTGACGGACCCACAGAACGGCATGGGCGCCTGCGATCATGTCGGTTTGCCGACGTTTTCGGCGAAGGCCTTATCGAAGGCAGCCTTCTTGGCCCCATCCGCCTCGGTCTGGTTCTGCGCGCGCCAGTCATCATAAGGCATGCCGTAAAAGACCTCGCGCGCTGCGTCCTTGGTCATCTCGATGCCACGCTTGGCGGCGGCCTCCTGATACCAGCGGCTGAGGCAGTTGCGGCAGAACCCGGCGAGGTTCATCAGGTCGATGTTCTGCACCTCGGGGCGTTTGTCCATCAGATGCGTGCGCAGGGCGCGAAAGGCGGCAGCTTCGAGTTCGGTCTGGGTGGCTTGGTCCATGTCGGGGCTCCTCGGCTTCAAAGCTGCGCGTCGGCGAGGGCGGCGTCAAGCAGCGGGGCCAGCCGGTCGGCCCAGGCGTTCTGGCCATCTTCGGTGGCGATCAGATCGTGGCGGAGTTCGATCAGCACATGCGGGCGGCCCGGTTTCAGCGCATGGCGATCCATCGAATCGCCGGGCAGGTGGCCCGAGTAGGGCTCATTATCGCCAACGCAGAGGTCGGGTTCGGCGTTCAGCCGCGCTAGAAGCGGCAGTGCGAGGCGACTGTCGATGGCGTGCAGCACGCCGATCTGCCAGGGCCGGGGGTGGCGCCCGATCAGGCGCGGCGTGAACGAGTGGATCGCGCAAATGACGGTGTCGGGGCGACGCGCGGCAAGATCGGCAAAGGCCGCGTGGTAGGGGCGGTGGAGAAGGTCGAGACGGCGGCTGACCTCGGCGTCATCGACGTGACGGTTTCCGGGGACGATGGTGCCATCGTAAAGCTTCATCACCAGGGTCGGGTCATCCTCGCCCCGGTTCGGGTCGATCACCAGGCGCGAGAAGCGCGACAGGATCGCGGGCGCGTCGAGGCGTTCCGCCAGACGGCGCACGACGCCTGCCGCACCGATGTCATAGGCGATGTGGCGGCCCATCTCGCCCTCGGACAGGCCCAGCGTGCCGCCGATCGCCTGCGGCACCCGGTTCGAGGCATGATCGCAGGTGATCAGCCAGCGCGCAGGGCGATCCGGTCCGAGAATTTCAAAGGCAGCGTCCGTCATCAAATGGTAACCTTCTCCAGCGAAGCCCCTTTAAGGGATCGAATGGGCAGGCGCCAGTTGCTCCGGGCGCCGATTTCGGCCATAGACAGGACAGTTTGGGCGCTAACATGAAGCCGGACGTGAAACCGGCGACGAAAGGCTGACGAGGTATGAGACGGCACCGCAATTTGAAGATCGTGGCCACGCTGGGCCCGGCCTCGGACGACTACGCCACGATCCGTGCATTGTTCGAAGCAGGCGCGGATGTGTTTCGCCTGAACATGAGCCACGGTACGCATGAGGATCAGGGCCGTCGGCACGGGATTATCAGGCAGGTCGAGGCCGATGTCGGCCGCCCGATTGCGATTCTGGCCGACCTGCAGGGGCCAAAGCTACGCGTTGGCGTCTTTGCCAACGGCGAAGAGGATCTGGTCGAGGGCGCAAAGTTCCGCTTTGATCTGGACGACACACCGGGCACCGCCGAGCGCGTGCAACTGCCGCACCGCGAGATCCTCGAGGCGCTTGAGCCGGGCACATCGCTGTTGGTCAACGACGGAAAGATCCGGCTGAAGGTCGAGACCTGCGGCAAGGATTTCGCCGATTGCGTGGTGATGGTCGGCGGCACGATTTCGAACCGAAAGGGTGTCAACGTTCCCGATGTGGTGCTGCCGCTGGCTGCGTTGTCCGAGAAGGATTACAAGGATCTGGAATTTGCCTGCGAACTGGGCGTCGACTGGCTGGCGCTGTCGTTCGTGCAGCGTGCGGCGGATGTCGAAGAGGCGCGCGAGCTGGTCAAAGGCCGAGCCGCGATCATGTCGAAGATCGAGAAACCGGCGGCGGTGAAGGCCTATGCCGAGATTCTGGCCGCCTCGGACGGGATCATGGTGGCGCGCGGCGATCTGGGCGTCGAACTGCCGGTGCAGGATGTGCCGCCGATCCAGAAGCGGCTGGTGCGCGGCGCCCGGGCGGCGGCCAAGCCCGTGATCGTCGCTACTCAGATGCTGGAAAGCATGATCGACAGCCCGATCCCGACGCGGGCCGAGGTGTCGGACGTGGCGACGGCGATCTACGAGGGTGCCGATGCGGTGATGCTGTCGGCGGAATCGGCGGCCGGGCAATATCCGATCGAAGCGGTCACCACGATGAACAATGTCGCGATTTCGGTCGAAAGCGATCCGACCTACCGCGAGGTCATCGAAGCGTCGCGCAGTGCCAAACGGCAGACCATTGCCGACGGCATCGTCGCCGCCGCGCGCGAGATCGCCGAGACCACCGACATCCGGGCGATCTGCTGTTTCTCGCAATCGGGCACTACGGTCAGTCTGGTGGCGCGCGAGCGTCCCCGGGTGCCGATCCTGGCGCTGACGCCGCTGGAAAAGACCGCGCGGCGGCTGTGCCTGACCTGGGGCACTACCTGCGTGATCACCGAAACGGTGGACCGCTTCAAACAGGCGGTGGTAGCGGCGGCACGTGCGGCGCGTGAAATCGGGCTGGCGACCGAGGCGAACCAGATTCTGGTGACCGCAGGTGTGCCGTTCAATGTGCCCGGCACGACCAACATCCTCAGAGTTGCGCCCTGCGATGAAAGATTGATTTTCCGCACCGACCCGGAGTGATCCGGGGCGGTAATTCGACAGCGTGAGGAGTCAACATATTGGACCCCGACCTGGTAATGACCTTTGGGATCGGGCTGGCGATATTCTCGTTCCTGCCGCTGATCGGAGCGATTCTGCATGACGGCCAGGCGTCCAAGATCGTCGTGTTCTTCGTGCTGGTTTCGGTATCGGTCATGCTGATCGCGAACTTCCAGAAGCCGGGCGGCTACGATTTCCTGGAACTGCCGGATATCTTCATCTCGGTGATAATGCGCTATGTCTGAGCGTATTTGGCCTTGCCAGCCCGACCTTGGCCCCGTATAGCCGCGCCTTCACCGAAACCGCCCGACCGGCCCAAGTGGCATGCCGAGTCGCGCGTCTGACGACCTGAGAAGGAGCCGAAATGCCCAAGATGAAGACCAAATCGAGCGCCAAGAAGCGCTTCAAGATGACGGCGACAGGCAAGGTCCTGGCGGGTCAGGCCGGCAAGCGGCACATGATGATCAAGCGGACGAAGAAGTTCATCCGCGATGCGCGGGGCACGACAACGCTGTCGGCGCCCGACGCCAAGATCGTCAAATCTTACATGCCGTATGATCGCTGAGGGAGCCTGAACCATGTCCAGAGTCAAAGGCGGGGTCGTCACCCATCGTCGCCACAAGAAAGTCATCGACCAGGCCAAGGGCCATTACGGCGCCCGGTCGCGCACCTTCAAGATCGCCGCGCAGTCGGTCGACAAGGCCAACCAATACGCCACCCGTGACCGCAAGGTCCGCAAGCGCAACTTCCGCGCTTTGTGGATTCAACGGATCAACGCCGCGGTGCGGGCGTTCGATGCCGATCTGACCTATTCGAAGTTCATCAACGGGTTGTCGCTGTCGGGGATCGAGGTCGACCGCAAGGTTCTGGCCGATCTGGCCGTGCATGAACCTGCCGCGTTTGGCGCCATTGTCGAAAAGGCAAAGGCGGCCCTCGCGTAAGATTTCTTTTTCCCTCGGGAAAAAGCAGAAGTCAGACCCCGCGGGCCCGCAAAGGGCTTCGCGGGGTTTTTGTTTATCTGGGGCGTCGCTTGACCACGCATTGCGCTGTGGTAGCTAGCCTCTCGACCGGAACGGGGAAGCGTGATGCAAGGCTTGGACGATCTGAGGGGCAAGTTTCTGGAGGCCGTGGCAGGGGCCGCTGATGAGGCGGGCCTTGAAGAGGTGCGGCTGGCGGCCTTGGGCAAGAAGGGCGAGATTTCGCTGCGGATGCGCGAGCTGGGGGGGATGAGCCCTGACGAGCGGCAGGTGGCGGGGCCGGCGCTGAACGGGTTGCGCGATGAGATTGATACCGCGCTGAAGGCGCGCAAGGCCGGGCTGGGCGATGCGGCGCTGGACGCGCGGCTGAAGGGCGAG
>JBBKVJ010000252.1:0-3228 GCA_037968375.1 Paracoccaceae bacterium
GCTATCACGGCACCGGAAAATCGACCCATATCGAGCAGGTCGCGGCGCTGCTGAACTGGCCCTGCGTGCGGGTCAACCTTGATTCGCACATCAGCCGCATCGACCTGATCGGCAAAGACGCCATCAAGCTGCGCGAGGGCAAGCAGGTCACCGAATTCCACGAAGGAATCCTGCCCTGGGCGCTGCGTAATCCCGTTGCCATCGTGTTCGACGAATACGACGCCGGGCGCGCCGACGTGATGTTCGTGATTCAGCGGGTGCTGGAACATGACGGCAAGCTGACACTGATGGACCAGAACGAGATCATCACCCCGCACAAGTATTTCCGCCTGTTCGCCACCGCCAACACGGTTGGCCTTGGCGACACCACGGGCCTGTATCACGACACCCAGCAGATTAATCAGGCGCAGATGGATCGCTGGTCGATGGTGGCGACGCTGAACTATCTGTCCCACGACGCCGAGACCGCCATCGTGCTGGCCAAAAGCCCGCATTACAACACCGACAAGGGCCGCAAGACGATCGGCCATATGGTCACCGTCGCCGACCTGACGCGCACTGCCTTCATGGCGGGCGACCTGTCGACGGTGATGAGCCCGCGCACCGTGATCAACTGGGCCCAGAACGCCGAGATTTTCCGCAACGTCGGCTACGCCTTCCGCCTGACCTTCCTGAATAAATGCGACGAGCTGGAACGTGAGATCGTGGCCGAATTCTACCAGCGCTGCTTTGACGAGGAACTGCCCGAAAGCGCGGCCAGCGTCTCACTGGGGTGATCGGGAAGTCCGAGATAAAGGCGGCCTTTGATAAGGTCCGCACGCATATCCGTCGCACCCCGGTTCTTGATCTGGAACCGGGCGCCTTGGGCATCGATCATCCCATGGTCTGCAAACTTGAACATCTGCAACTCACCGGCAGCTTCAAGGTGCGCGGCGCGTTTAACAACCTGCTCAGCGCCGACCTGACCGAGGCAGGCGTGGTGGCGATTTCCGGTGGCAATCACGGCGCCGCCGTCGCCTATGCTGCCACCAAGCTTGGCGTCAAATCCACCGTCTTCGTGCCCGGAATGATCGCGAATGAGGTCAAGATCGCCCGCATGCGCGGCTTTGGCGCCGAAGTCATCGTGACCAAGGGCAACGTCGATCAGGCCTTTCACGCTTATGACAATTTCGCCAATGAAACCAGCGCGCTTCCGGTCCACCCCTATGGCACCTCTGCCACGCTGGCGGGGCAAGGCACCACTGCGCTGGAATTCGAAGATCAGGCCCCCGACCTTGATACGCTATTCGTGTCGGTCGGTGGCGGCGGGCTGATCGGCGGCATCGCGGCGTGGTACGCGGGGCGCGTCAAGATCGTGGCGGTCGAGACGCAAGGCACCTCAAGCCTCGACAAGACCCTCAAAAGCACCCTGCCCCGGAATTTCGCCGTCTCTGGTATTTCCGCCAGCGGCTTGGGGGCCTCCAGCATCGGCGAGCTGCCGTTGGAGATCATCAAAGCCCATGTGGCGGCGAACATCGTCATCGAAGACCAAGATGTGATCGAGGCGCAAAGGCGCCTGTGGGACGCAGCGCGCATTATCTGCGAACCGGGCGGCGTCACGGCGCTGGCTGCGCTAACCTCTGGTGCCTACGTGCCCGCAAAAGATGAACGCATCGGCGTCCTGCTGTGCGGCGGCAATGCCGAACCTGGCTGGTTCATTGGCTAAGGCAGCGGCATCGGGCACGATATCTGTTCGCTCTTAAAGTGGCGCGAGATCCCTGTATATCCGAACGTCCTAATTTAAATTCGGGCATCCAAGATCAGATGAGCCAAGGCTTTCCATCAGGGATTGATATTCGGGTTCAGCGTACATGTGCCCCAACTTCATGGTCAGTACTTTACGTTCCTCCCACTGGTCGTCAGTCATCTTAGTGGCGTCGGGAAAGTCAACGCGCCACTGCTCTGTCTGCAGCCATAAGGCGATATACGGCTGAAGCATCGTCTCCACCTCTGCCAAAGTGCGTGGTGCCAGCGCATCCAGCAATGGCCCCTGCCCACGCGTAATCTGATGCGTGAGGCAGTCAAAATACTGGGCTTGGCTTAACTTTGCGCTGACGATCAGCAGGATCGCTTGATCCGGCGCGTGGTCTGCTACCTTAGTATAGGTTACGACGTCCTTGGTGATCTCGAATGTCATGAAATGGCGTGTCTCATAGCGCATAACCAGCACATCGTCGTCCAAGGCAAAATCTACAGCCGTCTCGAACCGGTTAAGACGGGATTTCACGAAAAGGTCATGGTCGCGGGTCCATTCAACGCTGCGCCCATCATAGAAAACCGTCGCATCGCCTAGCTTGCCAGAGTAGCGACCATCATTTCCAAGCTTGGCCAATGTGCCGTGCGCCACCTGGCCACGGTATCCAAGCTGCGCGTCCCAGGGCCAGATCTGTCCCGGGATTGCCACAGCCTTGATCCAGAACTGTTCGATGCCTAACTTGCCGTCCGTGTCCGGCGCGATGCGCAGCACCTCCTGCCCGGCCACCGTGACTCCCCCGACATAGCTCAGCACATCGTCGCCCAGCCATGTGCCGTACAGTTCACCAAGTTCCGTCACCGGCACGGCGCGCGATATCGCATTGTAATTCTTAAGGAACATCGCCGTTTCGCCAAGCGAACAATCGGACAACTCGACGCCCCCATTTCCTGCGGACAGGCTGACCTCTGGCTTTGGCACCGCGAACGCGTGCATCAGTTCGGCGCAGTGTTGCGCCTGTGCCGCCTGACCGGCGCAAGACAATGCCACACCAATCAACATGGACCGCATCAAGTTCATTTTGACCCCTCCTATTCAGATTTTCGTTTTAAATCGTAATATCAATAGGTTGAGCTATCTTAGCACAACACCTTGCATTAACGCCCCCTCTTTTCCTTCGCCGCGTCGCAGTGCATAAAGTCACCCATGGTCAAATCCCCTATCAACCCCGCCGATCCGTTCAAAAAGGCCCTGGCCGAGGCCACCAAAGTGCTGGCCGACGACCCAGAGCTGAACGTCAGCTTCACTGTCGATCCGCCGGGCGTGACCAAAGACGCCATGCGCCTGCCACAGATCAGCCGCCGGATGACGCGCCCCGAGGTTTTGCTGGCACGCGGCACCGCCGACGCCTACGCGATGAAGCTAAGATACCACAACGAGGCGACCGCGACCCGCTATCTGCCCCAGGGCCAGATGGCGCGCGACCTGTATGAAGC
>JBBKVJ010000253.1:0-9071 GCA_037968375.1 Paracoccaceae bacterium
TCGGTGTCACCCACCGTGAAGCGTTTCAGATGCGCCTCGCCGCCGGGCGCCAGTTCGGATTCCTCGGCAGCGACGCCGCAGTTGGGGCAGGTCAGAAGCAGCATCGGCGCGTCCTTTGCAGGGGGTGGAGGTCAGACCACAAGATCGCCAAACCCCCAGATCAAGGTGCCAGAGCACAAGATGATGATCTCGGCGCGGATCATCCGTCCGACGCGCTCGATCCGGGCCGAGCGAAACTCGGCCAGATTGTCGGCCAGCCGCGAGAAAGCGTCTTCCGACGAGGTCTCGCGGCCCTCCTTCGCCGCGTCAAGGTAAATGGCCTCCAACTTTTCCACACGGCTCTCGTGACGGGTGATGGCACGCTCCATGCCGTAGATCTCGTAGCCAGCGAAGGCAGCGCCGAAGGCCACGATCAGAGCACCGGAGCGGGGGAAGGCATCCCAGCCCCAGTTGTTGTCGATCAGGTAACCGAGGGTGGCCATCCCCAAGGCGCCGATAAAAAGCATAGTTTCGCGGGCGGGGATCATTGGGACGCTCCCGATCTTGCGAAAAAGATAGCCGTATGCAGGCGATGCGCCCCGCCTGCATCGAATTTGGCGCAAGTCACGCTCCGCATGCGCCGTTTCCTGCACTCTTGTAATGCATCGCGTCAGTTACGAAATTTCGAAGATGGGAATCACTATCGCAAACCTGTTTGAAGAACACCCTATTCTCATCATCGCTTTGGTGATCGTGTTCTTTGTTGCCCGCTCTATTCTTCGCAAGCTCGTGCGTTTGATTGAACGCCGCCAAGCGGAAATGGAACTTTCGCAGCAACAGAACTGCGGAGTGAACGATGCCCCGGGAGAACCGTCCTTGTCTGCGCGCACGGCAAGACTGCGAAAAGACCTGGATGCTCTGAAATCGAGTCAATGAGCCACCCCCGCCGCCACGCTTTCGTCAATGAACCGCCCCTCGCGGAAGCGGTTCAGCCCGAACGCCTCGGCCAATGGCCCCGGTGCGCCCTTCGCCACCAGCTCCGCCATCGCCCAGCCTGACCCCGGGATCGCCTTGAACCCTCCCGTGCCCCAGCCGCAATTCACGTAGCAGCCACCCAGCGGCGTCGTCGACAGGATCGGAGAGCGGTCGCCGGTCATATCCACGATCCCGCCCCATTGCCGCAGCATTTTCAGGCGCGAGATGATCGGGAAGGTCTCGACCAGCGCCCGCACGGTTTCCTCGACATGATGCCACGATCCGCGCTGGGTGTAGTTGTTGTAGCCATCGGTGCCGCCGCCGATGACCATTTCGCCCTTGTCGGACTGGCTCATATAGCCGTGCACGGTGTTGGCCATCACCACCACATCCATGCAGGGCTTGATCGGCTCCGACACCAGCGCCTGCAAAGCCAAGGATTCAATCGGCAGCCGAAATCCCGCCATCTCGGCCAAAGCACTCGAGTTCCCCGCCACCACCATTGCCAGCTTGTCGCAACCGATCTCGCCCTTCGAGGTCGTCACCCCGGTCACCTGACCGCCTTTCGAGTGCACCGCCGTCACCTCGCAATTTTGCAAGATGTGCATGCCCATGTCCGAACAGCCCCGCGCATAGCCCCAAGCCACGGCATCGTGGCGCGCAGTGCCGCCGCGCGCCTGCCAAAGCGCACCCAGCACAGGATAGCGGGGCCCATGGATATTCATGATCGGACAGAGCCGTTTAACCTTTTCGGGCGAGATGAACTCGGTCACCACCCCTTGCAGCGCATTCGCCGCCGCCGTGCGCTTGTAGCCGCGCACCTCGTGTTGCGTCTGCGCCAGCATCATCACGCCCCGGGGGCTGAACATGACGTTGTAGTTCAGCTCCTGTGACAGCGTCTCATACAGACTGCGCGATTTCTCGTAGATCGCGGCCGAGGGGTCCTGCAGGTAGTTCGACCGGATGATCGTGGTGTTGCGCCCGGTGTTGCCGCCCCCCAGCCAGCCCTTTTCGATCACCGCGACATTGGTGATGCCGAAATTTTTACCGAGGTAATACGCGGTTGCCAGACCATGCCCGCCCGCACCCACAATGATCACGTCGTATTTCGCCTTCGGCTCGGGTGCGGCCCAGGCGCGTTCCCAGCCGGAGTGATGACGCGCAGCCTCGCGGGCGATGGCGAATACGGAATAGCGTCTCACGGGCGGGCCTCCGGGCGATCCTCGTGCCAGTTGCAACGACGCCCATCCAAACCCGCCACTGTCAGCGGCACAATAGGGCAAATTGCGACATCGGGCGGCATCGGCGGCGGGGTCGGCCGATCGGGGCTGCGGTGGATTGCCCCTTTTGCCCCGGCGCTGGCGCCTTTAGATGGGGGAAATGGTGCAACACCGATGACATTCTGGATCGTGGCCCTGGGGTTGGCCGGCGTCTCGCTGGCGCTGCTGGCACTGGCGTTCTTTCGCAGCGATGTCGGTGCGGCGGCGGTGGAATACGATCTGCGGGTCTACCGCGACCAGTTGGCCGAGGTTGAACGCGATGTGACGCGCGGCACCCTGCCCGAGGCCGAGGCAGAGCGCGCGCGCACGGAAATATCGCGTCGGATCCTCGAGGCGGACAGGTCAGGTCAGGCCGGTGGCGGGTCTCGTGCCGCACCGGGTCCGGTGACATGGGCCATGGGTGCGGTGTCAGCGCTGATCCTGATTGTGGGGGCGGTCGCACTTTATGCGCGCCTCGGCGCGCCGCAATATCCCGACATGCCATTGAAAGAGCGGATCGCGTTCGCCGAAGAGGTACGCGCAACGCGGCTCGATCAGTCAGAGGTCGAAGCAAGCTTTGGCGCCCAGGCCATGCCTCAGGTCGTCGATCCGCAGTACCTTGAATTGATACAGCGGCTGCGCGCCGTGGTGGCGGAACGGCCCGATGACGTTCAGGGCCTGACCTTCCTCGCCCGGAACGAGGCCGCACTTGGCAATTATCCCGCCGCGCATCAGGCGCAGGCGCAGCTGATCGCGGCGAAGGGCGATCAAGCCACCGCGCAGGACCACGCCACGCTGGCCGAGTTGATGATACTTGCCGCCGCGGGCTATGTCTCGCCCCAGGCCGAGGCGGCGCTGACCGCAACACTGGCCCTTGATCCGCGCAATGGCACGGCACGCTATTTCTCGGGCCTGATGTTCGCACAGTTGGGACGCCCCGACCTTGCCTTCCGGTTCTGGCAGCCGCTGCTGGCCGAAGGTCCGCCGGAAGCGCCCTGGATCGCGCCGATCCGGGGCCAGATCGAAGAGATCGCTCAGGCCGCAGGCCAGCACAATTTTACCCTGCCGCCCGAGGCAGCGCCACGCGGCCCGACCGAAGATCAGCTGCGCGACGCCGAAAGCATGGACCCCGAGGCGCGGACGCAGTTGATCCGGGGCATGGTCGCAGGTCTGGCCGGGCGACTGGCGACCGAGGGCGGTCCGGCCTCGGACTGGGCCCGACTGATCCGCGCCTATGGCGTTCTGGGCGAGGTTGAAAGCATCGCGCCAGTGGTTTCCGAAGCGCAAACTGTCTTCGCAGGCGACCCCGCCTCTCTGGCCGAGATTGAGGCCGCCGCGCGGGATGCAGGGCTGGCGCCATGATCCACACCGACATCGCCGATTTCGCCGGAGCCCTGACGCGCAACCGGGCCATCGCCGGGCTCGACCTGGGCGAAAAGACCATTGGCGTCGCGGTATCCGACCTGAGGCTCAGCGTCGCGACGCCCTTTGAAACCATCCGCCGCACGAAATTCACCGCCGATGCCGCCCGACTGATGGAAATCATCGCGCACCGCGAGATCGGCGGGCTGATCCTGGGCCTGCCGCTGAACATGGACGGTTCCGAAGGCCCGCGCGTGCAATCGACCCGCGCCTTTGCCCGCAATTTGTCGCGGCTGACCGACTTGGCCATCGGCTTCTGGGACGAGCGGTTGTCCACCGTTGCGGCAGAAAGGGCCCTGATCGAGGCGGATACGTCACGCGCACGTCGTAAAGAGGTGATCGATCACGTCGCCGCCGCCTATATTCTGCAAGGCGTGCTGGACAGGCTGGCGCATATGAGGGCCGCGACATGACAGGCGAAATCTGGAGCCGGGATGAGATTGCCTCGCCCTGTGTCAAGCTGTGCGTGGTCCACCCCGAGGCGCGTATCTGCGTCGGATGCCTGCGCACCATCGACGAGATCACCGCCTGGAGCCGGATGTCGCCTGAGACCCGTGCCGAGGTGATGGCAGCGCTGCCGGACCGCGCCGGTCTGATTAAAAAGCGACGCGGCGGTCGCGCGGCCCGTCTGGCCCGCGAGGACTAGCGCCGACCTGCGCTATTGCCCGCGCAACACCGCCGATATCGGTGCCAGGGCCACCGTTTCGGCACGACCCTCAAGCGCCCAGGCGAACAGCGCCGAAATCGTCGACGGACGCGAACTGGCGAACAGCACGACACTGCCCTCCTGCCCGGCCCGAAGTGCTGCCCGGTCAAGCGTGCGGCGGATCGCTGCGGCATCGCCGCCATCGGCATCGAGATCGCGAAAGATCGTCGCCACCGGCACACCTTCGCTGATCGCGATCTGGGCGGCGTTGTTCAACCCGCGATCCGGCACGATCAGCCCATAGCCTGCCCCCGCCATGATCGCCACGACCTGCGCCGACTGTCGGCGCGAGCCCTGAAAGCCGCCGTTCGGCGGGCTCATCACCGCAACGGCTTCGGGCAGTTTCGCTCGGAACGCCTCGAACGCCACCTCAAGATCCGAGGGCGAGGCAAGCGTCGGCAGACCGGTCGGCACCATGACAACCTCGAACCCCTTCTGCCGGTAGACCTTTGCCGCCAGATCGGCATCGGGGCGATCGGTCGGCACCGCAAAGGTCACCGGAAACGGAAATGTGCTGAGCGCCGAGCGGTCAAGACCCCCCGCGTCGGTTCCAATATCCAGGATGACCACTGAAAACAGCGGCCTGGCGGCGGCGTTCTCGAAAGCCACAGCATAGCGTTCGCGTGCGAGATTGCCGGTGACAGCACCTGCGTCGGCTTCGCCTGCGCTGCCGTCTGCGCGCGCCTCGCCGTCGGCACTCGTTTCGGTAACCGGCGCAGCATCACTTTCGCGTGGCAGGCGGAGCACTCGGACCCCGGTCGCACGATTTGCAAAGCCGGGGGTGACCGTCTGGCCAAAGGTTCCGACGGGCTGACCGATCCCGGTTGGTGCGTCGGTAACAGCCACGGGCGTGGCGCCGGGCAGGACCTGCGGATCAACCTGCGCAAGGATTGAGCTTGCCTCTGGCACAGGGGTGGCGGGCACTTCCGCTGCGATTTGCGGTTCGGGCACTGAAGGCGCGGCTGCGACCGGGGCTTGTACGGAGGGCGCGGACCGGGTCACCACGGCAGTGTCCGGCGCTTTGGCTGGCACAGCTGGTTCGGCAACCTGTTCGGCGGCCGGTTCGGCGGCCGGTGCAACGCTGGCAATCACTTCCGGCTCGGGATCAGGTTCGGGCGGCGGCGGTGGCGCGGTTACCGCGACACTCGCGGCGGGCGGTCGTTCCGGCACTGCGGGTGAGGCCGGGCGCGGCAGCGCAGGCAAACGACTTCCGGTGTCGACGGCCGCAGGCGCCGCGACTACGGCATCGGCCGGGTCCGGAGCACTCAGCCTCTCGACGGCAAGCGTGCCGTTCACGCTGGTGGGTGGCGCAGCGGGTGGCTCGACAGCTGTCAGTTCGATCTCGGGTGCGGTGTCGGCCTCAGGTTCCGGATTGGGCGTGGGCAGGATCTCGACAACCGCGGCGACTTCCGATGCAGGCGCCGCGGCGGCCTGGGCGGCCTCTGCAGCCGGTTTGGGAAGGGGTACCGGCTCTGGCGCGCGCATGGTCGCGGCACCTCCGGCCATGTCGCCACCGGGCACCGGCATCAAAAGCGACGCCGTGACCAACATCACGGCTCCGAGAAGCCCACCCCAGAAAATTCCACCAAGAAGCCCCCTAATCATGGGCCTGTCCTCCTTGCCATCGAGGTTCTTGCCGCTGCCATCGGCCCTTGACCCCGTAACTCTGCTCGCCGCATGTATACCCCGACTTGCCGCTTCGTTCACCCCCATTACCGAAACAATCAGACCGCTGTAGCCCGTATGCTTCTTCTGATCGACAATTACGACAGCTTCACGTTCAACCTTGTCCATTATTTGGGCGAATTGGGCGCCGATGTCGTTGTCCGGCGCAACGATGCGCTGGATGTGCAGCAGGCGATGGCGCTGCGGCCCGCGGGTATCGTGCTGTCACCCGGGCCCTGCGACCCCGCGCAGGCGGGTATTTGCCTTGCGCTGACGGCCGCAGCGGCGGACACCCGCACGCCGTTGTTCGGCGTCTGCCTGGGCCATCAGACCATCGGCGAAGCTTTTGGCGGCAAGGTGGTGCGCGCGGACGAGATCGTGCACGGCAAGACCTGGGCCATTCATCATGGCGGCAAGGGCGTGTTTACCGGCCTGCCCTCGCCCTTTACCGCGACCCGCTATCATTCGCTGACGGTTGAGCGTGACAGCCTGCCTGACTGCCTCGAGGTCACGGCCTGGGCCGAGGATGGCACGATCATGGGGCTGCGGCATCGCGAACTGCCGATCGAAGGCGTGCAGTTCCACCCCGAAAGCATTGCCTCGGAACATGGTCATGCGATGCTGAAAAGCTTCCTCGACGGCATGGTGGTGGCGGCATGAGCGATGCCCTGAAACCGCTGATCGGTGCCGCAGCCGAGCGGCCCCTGACCCGTGCCGAAGCCGAGAAGGCGTTCCAGATCCTGTTCGACGGCGAAGCGACGCCCAGCCAGATCGGCGGGCTGTTGATGGCACTCAGGACGCGCGGCGAAACGGTCGAGGAATATGCCGCCGCCGCCGCCGTGATGCGCGCCAAGTGCCGCGCCGTGATAGCGCCCGAGGGCGCGATGGACATCGTCGGCACCGGCGGTGACGGCAAGGGCACGCTGAACATCTCGACCGCCACCGCGTTTGTGGTCGCGGGCGCGGGTGTGCCCGTGGCCAAACACGGCAACCGCAACCTGTCGTCGAAATCCGGTGCGGCGGACGCTTTGGGGCAGCTTGGCATCAACGTGATGGTCGGGCCGGAAGTAGTTGAAAAGGCGCTGAAAGAAGTCGGCATCGGTTTCATGATGGCGCCGATGCACCACCCCGCCATCGCCCATGTGATGCCGACCCGGGCCGAGTTGGGAACGCGGACGATCTTCAACATCCTCGGGCCGCTGACCAACCCCGCAGGCGTCAAGCGGCAGTTGACCGGCGCATTTTCGCGCGCGCTGATCCGCCCGATGGCCGAAACGCTGGCCGCCCTTGGCTCTGACGCCGCCTGGATCGTGCATGGCGGCGACGGCACCGACGAATTGTCGATCGCGGGCGTCAGCTATGTGGCCGAACTGTCGGACGGCAAGGTCACCGAGCGCGAGTTGCACCCCGAGGATGCCGGGCTACCTGTGCATCCGTTCGAGGCGATCCTGGGTGGCACACCGCAAGACAATGGTCGCGCATTCAGGGCACTGCTGGACGGCGCGGCGGGCGCCTACCGCGATGCGGTTCTGTTGAACGCGGCGGCAGCGCTGCTGATTGCAGGCAGCGCGAAGACATTGCCCGAAGCTGTTGATATGGCACGGACAAGTATCGACAGCGGCGCCGCGAAAGGCAAGATCGAGGCGCTGGCCCGGATCACGACGGAGGCGAAATGACGACGATCCTCGACAAGATCAAGGTCTACAAGCTGGACGAGATCGCCGCGCGCAAGGCCCTGCGGCCGATGGCCGAGGTCGAAGCGGCAGCGCGCGATGCGCCAGCGCCGCGCGGTTTCGTCGATGCCCTCAACAGCGCGGCGCGACAAGGCTATGGCCTGATCGGCGAGATTAAGAAGGCCTCGCCCTCAAAAGGCCTGATCCGCGCCGATTTCGACCCCGCCGCGCTGGCCAAAGCCTATCAGGATGGTGGTGCCGCCTGTCTGTCAGTCCTGACCGACACGCCCTCGTTCCAGGGCGAGGACAGCTATCTGACTGCCGCGCGCAAGGCGGTGGATCTGCCGGTGCTGCGCAAGGATTTTCTCTACGATGTCTATCAGGTGGCCGAAGCCCGGGCACTGCATGCCGACTGCATCTTGATCATCCTGGCGACAGTCAGTGACGCACAGGCGGCCGAACTAGCCGAGGCGGCGCAGAAATGGGGGATGGATGCGCTGGTCGAGGTGCATGACGAGGCCGAGCTGGAACGCGCGGACAAGTTGAAAGCCAAGCTGATCGGCATAAACAATCGTGATCTCAATACGTTCGAGACTGATCTTGTGGTAACGCGCCGGTTGTCACGGCGCGCGCCGACCGATTGCACTATCGTTTCCGAAAGCGGCCTTGCCACGCCCGAGGATCTGGCCGATCTGGCGCAATTCGGCGTCCGTTCTTTCCTGATCGGCGAAAGTCTGATGCGGTCCGGAGATGTGGCGGCGGCCACCAAGCGCCTGTTGGCCAACCCGTTTCGGGCGCGGGCGATGTGATGCAAAAGCTGACGCATTTCGATGCCTCGGGGAAGGCGCAGATGGTGGATGTCTCGGACAAGGCCGTGACAGCGCGGGTCGCGGTCGCCCGTGGTCAGGTGAAGATGGCGCCAGAAACTCTTGATTTGATTGCCGAAGGTCGTGCCGGCAAGGGTGACGTTCTGGGTGTCGCACGGCTGGCCGGGATCATGGCCGCCAAGCGCACCGCCGATCTGATCCCGCTCTGTCATCCTTTGCCGATCACCAAGGTCACGCTGGATCTGATTACCGATCCTGCTTTGCCCGGCGTGCGCATCGAGGCTGTGGTCAAGACCACCGGCCAGACCGGCGTCGAGATGGAGGCGCTGACCGTCTACGACATGGTCAAGGCCGCCGACCGCAGCATGGTCATCGGCGAGGTCCGCGTGGTCTTGAAGGACGGCGGCAAGTCGGGCCGCTTCGAGGCCGAATGATCTCGGTCGAAGAGGCCACAGCGCGGGTTCTGGCCCTCGCCCGACCGCTGGGCACCGAGGTCGTGTCGCTGGCAGAGGCCGCTGGGCGGGTGCTGGCCGCAGATGCCACAGCGGCGCGGGCGCAGCCGCCT
>JBBKVJ010000254.1:0-5411 GCA_037968375.1 Paracoccaceae bacterium
CCACTGGTGGACCAGTTGTCGTGCCAACGGCAGTGCTGGGTAGCTATGAACGGACAGGATAACCGCTGAAGGCATCTAAGCGGGAAGCCCCCTTCAAAACAAGGTATCCCTGAGGGCCGAGGAAGACCACCTCGTCGATAGGCCGGAGATGTAAGCGCAGCAATGCGTTCAGTTGACCGGTACTAATTGCCCGATAGGCTTGATTTGATCCAGTAGAAGCCAGGTTTGGCGCCTCGATGAGGCGCGTGCTTGGCCCTGCAGGTCGAAAGCAAGTACACATACAGAGTAGTTGACTTGGATAACGATGTTTCTTTCTCGGTTTGGTGGTCATAGCGCGAGCAAAACACCCGATCCCATCCCGAACTCGGCCGTTAAGTGCCGTTGCGCCGATGGTACTGCGTCTTAAGACGTGGGAGAGTAGGTCACCGCCAAACCTAGTAAGAAACATCGTTCGTATCTCTCTGTCGATGCATTTTTTCCAAATTCGAAGCGAAGATCGGCCGCGTTTTGCGCAGGCTGCAAGTCCACCGATATGAATTGGGCGGCGACAATGCACGGCGCGTCGGCGAGGAGTTGGTCAGGCGCCGAGAGGCGTGCCGTCACGCGGCCGCCGTTGGTCACCTGCCGGCAAGGTCCAGCCTTACGCTGTCGTCGACAGGCAGATCGATGACACACCGGTAATGTGGCATCTCAGTTACGGCGATCCGTCCGCCGTGCTTTTTCTCGGCCAGCTGCGACAAAAGCATGGAGCCAAAGCCGGTGCCATTGCTGCGCTTCGCCCCGGTGTAAGGCGGCGAGAGGTCATGCCAGGACAATCGCAGATCGGCAGGGCCAGACCCATTGCGCGCCAGATCCCACGAAATCTCGACGCTATCGCCATTGCCCGAGAACGATCCGTATTTGGCACTGTTGGTCGACAGCTCGTGCCAGATCAGCCCGATATCGAAGCAAAGGTCGGCCGGCAGCACCAGGTCACGCCCAATAAGATTGATCCGCAGCAGGAACGGCTCGAGCACTTCTTCGGCGAGTGCCCGGATGCTGGTTTTCGACCAGCCACCTTGTGAAATCGTTATATTGGTCCGCGCCATCGCGGCAAGCCGCTGACTGTAGGTCTTCTTTGCCAAAGCGACGTCCGGCGTATGACGCAGCGTTTGCTGGAAGATCGAACTGGCCAGTTGCAGGAGGTTTCCCGACCGATGCGACATCTCGCGCAGCAGCAAAGCGCGGCGGGCGGTGGCCTCTTCGTGACGCCAGCGGGCTGCAATGACATTGGCAACCGAGCTGAGGAAATCGACATCGACCGCATCGAACTGCACCGGTTCGGTGCTGTGCACGCCAAGCACACCAAACGGCCGCGCACCCGATCCGGGGATGGTCACGCTCATGCCGCTGCGAACCTTGTGGTCGCGCAGCAATGCCGGTCCGTCAAAGCGGGTTTCGGTGCTCAGGTCATCGACGACGATCGGCGTGCTGGCCAGAAGAGTGTATCCCGCCTGCGACTCGCGCTCGATGCCGACCTGCGCCTTGCCGACCAGTCCGTCAGCCCAGCCAACACCGGCGCGCAGCAGCAATCGGTCGGCATCGTCGGCGAACTGAAGCACCTTGGTCAGCGGCACTGACAGCGCATCCGAAAGAATTTCGGTCGCCCGATCCAGCACTGCGCCGAACTGCCCTTCGGTCAGCGCGAGGGCGCCGATCCGGGCCAGGGCATTTTGCTGCGCAAGACGCCGTGCCATCACCTGAGCGGCGCGGTGGTGTTCGGTCATGTCACGCGACACCACAAGAAATCCGGTCGGGTTGCCCGCTTCGTCAGGCAGAACCGAAATGATCTCATCCCATATCGTCACGACCCCCGAGACACTTTCGAAGGAGCCTGAGAACCGGCCATTGCCGGTTTCCAGCGCCGAATTGGCAGCATTCCGAGCTGCATCATGTTCGGCGCCTTTCCAGAAATCGAAATAGGAAAGGCCAACCGCATCTGCGGGGTCGGCGATCTCGAGACTCCGGCAGCCGCAGGCGTTGATTGACCGTAGTCGCCCGTCAAGGTCGAGAAGCTTGATGCAATCGGGGCTGCGTTCCAGGATATTCTGAGCCAGGCTTTCGCTTTTCCAGCGGGCATGCTCGGCCTCGCGCATGTCGGTGACGTCGACCAGCGTGTTGACGGCGCCGGTGATACGTCCCTCACGGTCGATGATCGGGCGCGGGTTTACCACAACCCAGCTGCGCCCCCCATCCGGCCTCTCGACAACGATCTCGGCATTCTTGATCGGGCGGTTTTCGGTCAGGCAAACCGCCATTGGACACCGATCATGCGGCAAAGACTGCCCATCGATCGCGAAGATCTTCCACGATCCGCACCATTTCGATTCGCCCAACACCGGACGGACCCCCCAGAGCGAGGCTGCGGGTTCATTGAAGAACGTGATCGTCCCCTCCGCATCAGTGGCGTAAAGCGCCGCCGAGGTCAGGCCGAGAATGGCGGTGGGGCCTGCGGTCTCATCGTGCCGGTTCGCCGCAAACTCTGATATGGTCATGATTGTCCCCGTATTCGTACCCGTAACACTCCGCATAAAATCAAGGCATCACTCAGATACCGGTAAACCATAGACCGCGATCCCCGTCTGACAACGCCGGCAGGTTGCGTCCGGTTCCTGAAAAAGTTCGCAAATTTCTGACATATTCCCCGACGCGGCTTGTCGCCCACGAGAGCAACTTCGCCGAACAATAAAGCGGCAAAGCCGAACCTTGCATAGAAGGCAGTGCGCACGGGGGTTGCAGTCCTCGCCACCGCCGCCTACATAGTCCACACGATTTGGCGCGGGGTGGAGCAGCCCGGTAGCTCGTCAGGCTCATAACCTGAAGGTCGTAGGTTCAAATCCTACCCCCGCAACCAAAAAAGCAAGCATTATCAAAGCCCTGCAAGAGAAATCTTGTGGGGTATTCTGTTACGCGCGCGCCGGGTCAACAATAGGTCAACAAAACAGCGCAAGTTGCGACATGTGTGGCGGGCGCGGGTCGCATTACCGTTCTCACGCTTTCAGCCAAGCCCGTCGCGACCCCGTCCGCTCCTTCCAGGCTACGCCGAGTGTGAAGGGCACAACAGTGTGACAATAGAACGCAGAATGGAACCGCCGACACAACTGCGTGTTTAGAATAGGAATCAGCGCGCGCCGCCTCGGGTTGACGACGATGCAGCCTTGGCGGAGTTGGAAAATCTGTGTCAAACCAAGTCAAACTACTTTCTGTCTACACGGCAGTTCCACCCCACCTCATCACGCAACGCGACGCGGCCACAGTGGCGCATGAAAGCTTTTCAGCCCGGTTTGATGATTTTGAACGTCTGGTGAAGGTTTTCGAAACCTCGGGGATCTTGCGCCGCTATCTGGTGCAACCTCTGGACTGGTATCTGAAGCCACTTGGATGGTCGGAACGCAATGCGGCCTACCTTGAGGGTGCCTGCGCGCTGTTTGTGGAGGCCGCGTCAAGCGCGCTGGCGGATGCGGGTCTGTCCGGGGCCGACGTCGATACGGTCGTGACTGTAACCTCCACGGGGCTAGCAACGCCGGGCATTGATGCCCGGGCGGCCGAACAGCTTGGGTTTCGTGACGATATCGAACGGGTGCCGGTGTTTGGTCTGGGCTGTGCAGGGGGGGTCACCGGGATCGGCCTTGGCGCGCGGCTGGCGCAATCGCGGCCGGGAAGCTGCGTGCTGGTGGTCGCGGTGGAGCTGTGTTCGGTGGCCTTTCGCCTCGACAAGCTGACTAAAGAGAACATCGTCGCAACCGCGCTGTTTGGCGATGGTGCTGCGGCCTGCGTTCTGCGGACGGGCAAGGTGGGGCTGGCCAATGTCGAAATGTCGGGTCAGCACACCTGGCCCGGCACGCTGGATATCATGGGGTGGAGCGTGGATGACACCGGGCTTGGCGTGATTTTCGACCGCGCGATCCCGCCTTTTGCCGAAGCCAATATTGGCTCGGCAGTCAGTGGCATTCTGGGTCGGGCCGGTCTTGAAATGGGGGATGTGGACAGGTTCGCCTGCCATCCCGGCGGGGCCAAGGTGATCACCGCACTGGAACGAGCGTTTTCGCTTGATCAGGGCACACTGGACCATGAACGCTCGGTCTTGGCCGACTATGGCAACATGTCCGCACCGACGGCATTGTTCGTGCTGGACCGTCTGATAAAAGCCGGATTGCCGCCGCGCACGCTGCTGACGGCCATGGGGCCGGGCTTCACGGCAAGCTGCGTTTCCCTGCAGGCGGCGGCATGACAGGGGCTGCGGTGCTGCTCGCATTGGTCACACTCGGCCGGTTGGGCGAGTTGTGGCTGGCACGACGCAATACACAGGTGTTGCTTTCCAAGGGCGCGGCGGAAGTGGCACCGGGTCACTATCCGGCGATCGTTGCGCTGCACTCGCTCTGGCTGGGCTCGCTGTGGACCTTCGGCGTGGGTCAGCCGGTCGACGCCTTCTGGCTTTCGATATTCCTTATCCTTCAGGTCGCGCGGGTCTGGGTTCTGACCACGCTGGGTACACGTTGGACGACGCGCATCATTGTCATGCCGGGCGAGCGACTGGTTGCCCGCGGGCCTTACCGCTATGTGAACCACCCGAATTACATCGTGGTGATCGGCGAGATTGCTGTGCTGCCGCTGTGCCTTGGTTTGCCGTGGGTGGCAGTCGTGTTCACGGTGCTGAACGCGGCGGTTCTGACGATCCGTGTCAGCGCAGAGAACGCTGGGTTGGAGAAGGCGCGCCACAATGCAGCAAGCTGATTGTCAGCCAAGCGAAACGGTGCGGATCGCCACTTGGCTTGGCTTTGGCGCGATGTGCATCGGCATGTTCATGGCCATTCTAAAACAACGGGAAAGGATCAAACGAAAGACGCTCGAAGCGCGACGCTTGTATCACCGCCAGCACGCCGCATAATCACAACAACCAGGATGAGCCAAACTCTCTCTTACTTTACGCCGCCTTTGGTTCCAAAAACCCTGACAACGGACAACGGGTCGATCTGTCTCCGGTTCTGGAGGCGATGGGCGTCGCGCCGCGGGTCGGCATGGGCGCTATCCGGTTCAGTCTCGGTCGGACAACGGCCGCGGACGAGGTCGACCATGTCGTGGCGAACCTGCGCCGGGTGCCCCGTTGACGAAATTGGAGCGCCCCGTTTCGGACCGGGGCGAGCCCGCCCCCCGCGCTCGAGGAGCGTCTCCTGCTAGACCGGACCGGGCCGGGAAACGGCCTGCGAAGCCTAGACGTGGACTGCGGCGACGGTGTGCTGGCAACGCGGCCCGCACAGGGAGGCGCAGTGGCCACCGGCCTCGGCGCCTCCATCACGCCATCGACCGGCACCGCATCGCCGGGGCGGACGCGCAGACGGTCGCCCTCCATACGCAGCCGCCGGATCCACATC